>NZ_AUJZ01000026.1:0-30357 GCF_000424485.1 Butyrivibrio sp. WCD2001
ACCGAAATACTTCTTCACTCACGCGGCGTCGCTGCATCAGGCTTTCGCCCATTGTGCAATATCCCCCACTGCTGCCTCCCGTAGGAGTTTGGGCCGTGTCTCAGTCCCAATGTGGCCGTCCGACCTCTCAGTCCGGCTACAGATCGTCGCTTTGGTGGGCCGTTACCCCGCCAACTGGCTAATCTGACGCGGGCCCATCTCGTACCACCGGAGTTTTTCACACTGTATCATGCGATACCGTGCGCTTATGCGGTATTAACAGTCGTTTCCAACTGTTATCCCCCAGTACGAGGCAGGTTGCCCACGCGTTACTCACCCGTCCGCCACTAAGATTTAACAAGATTCCACCGAAGCCTCAGCAGCGTCAAATCTCCGTTCGACTTGCATGTGTTAGGCACGCCGCCAGCGTTCATCCTGAGCCAGGATCGAACTCTCACGTTTAAATCTATTACTTAAACCCTTCCGGGTCTCAGCAATCAAGTTCTCTCTGGCCAGAACATTGCTTGGCTTTGTTCTGTCCGTTTTTACCTAAGTTAGGTTGTTTTGTTCTCTGAATATTCTTTTTTGGAATTTTCAGGGTTGCATTACTATTTTATTGTCAAAGTGCTTTGTCTTGGCTTGTCAGCCGCAACTCGTTTACTTTATCATGAGTGGCTGTATCTGTCAAGAACTTTTTTAATTTTTTTCGAGAATTTTTATAAGTAGTTATCAGCTCTTATATTTTTGCTCTCTCGAAGTGAGCGAAGTTGATTATAGCATCACTCAAACAGGAATGCAACTAATTAATTTTGAAATTGTAAAAGAAATTGCATCGTCGATTTTATAGCCTACTATATGTTGAATGAGCATTACCCACATATATGTTTCCACGGCTCCGAAGGCAGCTCCCATAACCTTATTAGTATTGGTAAGTATCGGGATTTTCTTGGTTCCTTTTGTGCCATTTGCTATTCCCTGGATGACCCTATATATAGTAATTACAATTGCAAGCTGAATTATTGTTTTTAGTATATGAAGATTTTCCCCATGGATTAGTTTGCCGATCGCACCCGCAGAGAGTGAAAATATCACAAATCCCGTGGCGAGGCCGGCTATTTCAATCAGTTCTGCAACGAAGCCGTACTTGTAGCCGTAGGCTATACGCCACATTAGTATTATTAAAACCGCAAGTGATACAATCACCTGCGGCATTGAGATAAATTCTAAGATGTTCATGTTGTCCTTTCAAAGCCCCTCATCCGCCCCTTCGGGGCACCTGTCTCCGCTCCGCTCCGGTCCGCGCAAAGCCGACGTCCCCCGGACGTCGTGCGCCCCCAGGGAGAAGGCGATATGTGGGGAAGGCTTATTTTAGTTCCAGGGTTTCGATGGCCTTCTCGGTTACGAGGAGGAACTTGCTTCTGACAGTTGTAGGGATCATGACTTTGACTGCGCGGTCAAAGCCGGCTCTGAATTTCTCGGTTCCCTTCATATCATATAGTATGTACTCATTTTCCCCGTAAACGACGATCTGATCGTTCTCGAAGAGTACGTCTACATATTCGGTGTCGAAATATATGGTGGTCTCGAGAGCTCCGGTCTCGCCGTAGATCTGGAGTCTGTATGCGCCCTGGTCTGTGTTGTTCATGAAGACTATTCCGACATGTGACTCGCTGTAGAATACCGATCTTATTTCCTCATCTCCTGTAAGGCTCTCGGTCTGACTTGTCGGAATCTCTTTTCCTGCAAAGAACATGATTCTGTCGTCAGCAACAGCAAATATCTTGGAGTTGTTCATGAACTGTACGTAGGGAACGACCACATCCGGGTATTCGTATCCGCTGGCGTAGTTGCCGGAGAGGTTTTGTCCGACTTCTCCGAAATTGAAGAACGCAACGCTGGTCTTGATCTTGCCGCTATCAGCTTTCAGATAAGATACGCAGACGAGCTCGCCGCTCGGTGAAATCGAAATGTCCGTGGGGTAGCCGCTGTCCTGCATGGTTGTCTTAAAGCTTGCAAGGGTGTTGCCGCTGGCATCGAAGAGATAAATCCATGTGACGGTTTTATCATCGAGTACTGCTGCCACAACTCCCTGGGAAGCAACACAGAAATCCCTGATGGGAAGGTTGGTGTCGATCTCCCCAAGTGTTCCTGAGGTATTCGCAACGTAGATGTTGTGACCGTTGTAATCGCCGACTGCCACTACGTTTTTGCAGGTGTGAACGGTCGGGTTCTGCATCTGATAAGTCTGATTCCAGAGCTGCTGCCCCTCTCCGTCAAGACAGCTCATGCCGTCCTTACTGTAGGTGAGAATGTTTCCACCAAGGTTTAACGCCTTGGCTCCGGATGCATCAGTCAGTTTTACCGAAGATATGATGTTTGCTTCCGTGAAATGCTTATCTCTCCAGCTTACATACAATGCTCCCACCAGGAGAGCCGCTATAGCTATGATAACTACGGTTCTTATGAAAACCGCGATTCTGTGGTTTCGGATTTTTTCCTGATAGGATGGTCCGACGCTTTCGTAGTCGTTGTCGTCGGAATCCAGTGCGTCGTCATCCGAATCCCAGTCGTAATCATCGTTTAGCGCGGCAAAGGGATTGTCGTCCTCATCCTTTCCCTTGCCATTTCTACGCTGAAGTTTCTTTATGTATTTGGTGAAATCCTTGACTTCTGCCATTTGTTACTCTTTTCTTGTTAATCCCCTCATCCGCCCCTTCGGGGCACCTGTCTCCGCTCCGCTCCGGTCGGCGCAAAGCCGACGTCCCCCGGACGTCGTGCGCCCCCCAAGGGGGAAGGCTTTAAATAAAACGGTAAACTGTTATTGAATCATACTCGCGCTCAGGTCCGAAAACCGCATCCGGGAAGTTGCTGTGATGGATTGCGTCGGGATGAATCTGAGTCTCTAAGCAGAAGCCATCTCTTTTGCCGTAATCGGCGCCGTCTTTTCCTCCCTTGGCTTCAAGGAAGTTGCCTGCATAGAACTGGAATGCAGGGAGTGTTGTTGAGCACTGCATTGTGATACCGCTGTCGGGGCACTTAACTGTAGCAAAGGTTCTTCTGGTGCCATCTGCGCCATCGATAATAAAGTTGTGGTCGTAGCCGCCGCCAAGAGCGATCTGATCGTTGTCGGCGTCGATCTCAAGACCTATAACTTTCTCTTTTCTGAAGTCGAAAGGTGTACCCTCAACGTCAGCGATCTCGCCTGTGGGGATGAGACCCTCTCCGACGGTTGTGGTCTTGCTGGAATTGAACTGTGCAACGTGGTCCGTGATCTTGCCTGAGCCCTGTCCGCGAAGGTTGAAGTAGCAGTGGTTTGTGACGTTGATCATGGTCTTGGCGTCACTTGTTGCATGATAGTGTAGTGTGAGAGAGTTGTCCTCACCAAGTGTATAAGTAATGGAGAAGAATCTGTTTCCGGAAAATCCGAGATCTCCGTCATCCGCTTTTAATGTGAACTTAACGCTGTCGTCTGTCTCCTCGGCTTCCCAGACTCTCTTATGAAAACCGTTGTCAAAATCGCTGTGAAGGTTGTTAGGTCCATCGTTCACAGGCATTTCGAATTTCTTTCCGTCGATTTCGTAGCTTGCACCGCCGACTCTGTTCGCAACAGGGCCTACAACAACGCCCAGGAAGCAGGAGTTGTCGAAGTACTTCTCCGGATCATCGAATCCGAGAACTACATCTCTTTTTTCGCCGTCCTTGTCCTTAACAAAGATGTTGCGGATGGTAGCACCGTAGTTCAAAAGGCAAACCTCCATTCCCTGGCTGTTTGTCATATGATAGCCGTAAATAGGTGCGCCGTCTTTTGTTTCCCCAAGAAATTCTCTTTTTACACTCATGTTTTTCCTCCGTTTCCCCTTATGCCCCTCATCCGGCACTTCGTGCCACCTGTCTTCGCTCCGCTTCGGTCCGCGCTGAACCGACGTCCCCCGGACGTCGAGCGCCCCCAGGGGGAAGGCTAGATAAACAGTTCATGCCGCCCCAAGGGGAAGGCAAGGGTTAATCTCTGCTTAATTTTTAGAGTTCGGTTCTGCCCTCAAGAGCTCTGAGCAGTGTGACTTCATCTATATATTCAAGGTCGCCGCCGACGGGAACGCCGCTGGCGATTCTTGTAACCTTGATGCCGGTGGGCTTTATGAGCTTACTTATGTACATGCCCGTGGTCTCACCTTCAAGGCTTGAATTCGTTGCGATAATTACTTCTTTTACTTCATCTGTCTGGAGTCTCTGGACAAGCTCTTTTAGCTTGATGTCTCCGGGGCCGATTCCCAGCATGGGTGAAATGGCGCCGTGAAGAACATGGTAGACTCCTTCGTATTTTCCTGTCTTTTCATAGGCCGCAAGGTCTCTGGCGTTCTCGACCACCATGATCGTGCTGTGGTCGCGCTTTTCATTAGCACAGATGGGGCAGATCTCTCCGTCGGTCAGTGTGCAGCATTTGCTGCAGTAGTGCACGTTCTCCCTCGCATCGGTGAGGGAATTCGCAAGGCGCTGAACTCTGTCCTTGGGAAGTCCTATGATATAAAAAGCCAGTCTCTGAGCCGATTTGCCGCCAATCCCGGGAAGGGATGACAGTTCATCGATCAGTCTGTTGATATGTCCGCTGTATAGATCCATTAAAACGAAATTCCTCCGAGGCGTAGCCTGTATTAGAACGGAAGTCCTCCGAGACCTCCGAGGCCGCCGGTCATTTTGCCCATAAGGTCGCCCTGAGCCTTCTCAGCCTGCTCCATTGCCTCATTAACTGCTGCAAGTATCATGTCCTGAAGCATCTCAACGTCATCTGGATCAACTGCGTCCTGCGCAATTGTGATAGCTGTGAGCTTCTTATTGCCTGTAACTGTTGCTTCAACGGCTCCGCCGCCTGCACTAGCCTTAAACTCCTTGGTCTCGAGCTCCTTCTGGCTCTCCTCCATCTGGCGCTGCATGCGCTGCGCCTGTTTCATAAGATTATTCATGTTGCCGGGCATTCCTCCCGGAAATCCTCCACGTTTTGCCATTTGTATTTCCTCCTGTGTATTTTATTCAGTCGTCCTCTGTATCCTTCTCTTCGAAAGCGCTCTCATCATCCATGGCCTGTTGATGCATATCATATGCTACGCTCTCCATAGCAGCTGCGGCGTAATACTCGTCTTCGCTGAGGCCGGAAATAATATCGCCGCCGGATTCATCAGAATTGTCTGCTGAAGAAGCTGTCTCGGCAACATCTGAATTGCTGAATGAAGAAGCTGTCTCGTTAGCATCAGTCTGTTCAGAGGTTGTTTCCATCTCCGGAACAACAGGCATGTTGACTTCGTCCTCAATCTCGATGTCGAAGTGGATGTCGTTCAGGCTGACGTATTGCTCGTTTACGGGTTTGTCGCGTGTCGTGAAGCGGACTTCAAAGTCCACATGTTTGCCGATGGACTCGTCAAGGATTGCGGATAGTTCCTCTCGGCCTTCGCCGTCGTTGTACTTGGCCGCTTTTTCCTTGGTGTCGAGGACTATGAAAAGCTTGCCATCCTCGCCCTGGCTAAGAAGTGCCTTGGTCATGAAGGCTCTCATGGGCATTCCCATCCGGTTGAGTATGCGATTCCAGTTGTTTACGACTTTCTTCACATCCTCTGCAACTGCGGCTTCGAGCATCTTGGCTCTGTCCTTGGAAGTGACTGTACTTCCTGCGCCGGCGCCGCCTGCTCCCGCACCACCGGCTCCGTTAAAACCCGGGCCGTTACCTCCGTCGCCACCTGCTACATTAACTGCTATCTGTCCGCTCTGGATTCCTCCGAGAACGCCGTCAAGCTGCTCGCTCTTTTGCTCGAGAATTCTGATTCTGTCGAGGAGCGCGTCTGTGTCCTCGTCCATCTGCGGTTTGCAGAGGCGTATCAGTGCCACCTCTATTAGAATACGTTTTGCGGCGGCAAATCGCAAGTTCTGCGAGAGTTCCGAGAACACGCGGATGTATCGCATTATGGTGTCGATGTCGGAGCTTTGCGCCAGCTCTTTTAACGAATTCAGGTTGTCAGTGGACATATCCACCGCGTCCTCCATGTTGTCGGAGGTGCTGACCAGCATGAGGTTTCGCAGGTACCAGATAAAGTCGCTGACGAACTGTGTCAGCTCACGTCCCTGGATTACGATATCCGACAGAAGGTTCAGAGCTCCCGTCACATCCTGGACGATCAGATATGAAAACAGTTTTCCGAAAATAGCGGTGTCCACTGCGCCAAGTACACCGAGCACCCTGTCGTAGGTGAGCTCCTCGCCGTAGTTGAAGGCGATGCACTGATCAAGGAGACTCAGCGAGTCACGCATGGAGCCGTCAGCGGCCTTCGCGATATAACGAAGCGCGCGATCCTCGACCTGTACGCCTTCCTTGTCAACAACCTCGCGGAGTCTGTCCGCTATGGTGTCGATCGTGATTCTGTGAAAATCATAGCGCTGACATCTCGACAAAATGGTGATCGGGATCTTCTGCACTTCAGTGGTCGCAAGAATGAAAATCACGTAGGACGGCGGTTCCTCAAGGCTCTTTAAAAGCGCGTTGAAAGCGCCGGTCGAGAGCATGTGGACCTCGTCGATTATGTATACTTTGTATTTACCAACGGTGGGTGAATATGAGATCTCGTCAATGATCTCGCGGATGTTGTCTACGCCGTTGTTGGATGCAGCATCGATCTCGATGACATTACCCATCGCTGCACCGGACTCAATCGCTTTGCAGGTGGGACACTCACCGCAGGGGCTTCCGTCCTTGGGGCTTTCGCAGTTGACTGCTCTTGCGAGAATCTTAGCCACCGAGGTTTTACCGGTTCCTCTGGTTCCGCAGAACAGATACGCGTGTCCGATCCTGTCGGATTTAATCTGATTTTTCAGCGTAGTCACTATATGATCCTGTCCTTTGACGTCGTCGAAGACAGGCGGTCTGAATTTTCTATATAAAGCTACGTATGCCATTAAAATCCCCATTTGTCCGGGCAGCTTTTTGGGGTATGTTTAACGCCCCAGGCTGTTAGTAAGCCTAGAAAATCTGCTCGGCTTTTCCATACTCTAATCATCTAATTATACTCAATTAGAGGCGCATCAACAATAGTTTATTGACTTAGGAAAAGAGGGCTCGTATAATAAAAAAGCGCGCTGATGCACGCTGTAGGTTATCCTGACGACGAGCCGGGATTTCATAAAAAATATGGAGTCGTATCAAAGTGGTCGTAATGAGGCGCACTCGAAATGCGTTTGTCCTTCTGGGCACGAGGGTTCGAATCCCTCCGACTCCGCTATGAAAGAAAAGCTTCGAAAGCCGGTTGGCTTCGAAGCTTTTTTGTTAGAGGTCGTATTTGATTTTGTCGTCGACGGTAATGTCTGTGCCGAGCTGGACTTCGATGAGCTGAAGTTCTTCGTTGCTGTCGTTCTTGATGGTGTGTTTCTGGCCGGCCTTCATGTTAACGACATCTCCGGGGCGAACGGTCTGCTCTTCGCCGTCGATGATGGTCTTACCGACACCGCGGACGATGCTCCAGACTTCGTCGCGTCTCTCATGGCTGTGGTAGTTCATGGAATGACCGGGGTTAAGTGTAACCTTGATGGTCATGGAGTCCTTCTCAACGTCGAGGACGCGGTAGCTTCCCCAGGACTTCTCAGCGAACATGATGGGCTGCTCGATTTTCTCGACATAGGGCTTGATGTATGAGCTCTGCTCCTTGTCGGATACAAGGATTCCATCGGGTGATGCAGCAACAATCGCGCTCTCTAATCCCATAACAACTATCGGGATGTTCATGTCATTGATTACATGTACATCTTTGCAATTTTCATTGAGATATGCCTCGCCGATAACGTTCTCTTCCATAGCCTCGGTGAGGGTGTTCCAGGTTCCGAGGTCCTTCCAGAGGCCTCCGAAACGCATTACGCTAATCTTGGATTCCTTCTCAACAACAGCGTAGTCGAAGGAGATCTTCTCGAGGGTCTCGTACTTTTCAAAGAGATCCTGATAATCCTTGAAGTCGATGATCTCATGAGCCTTCTCAAGAAGGTATGAGAGCTTATATGCGAAAATTCCGCCGTTCCAGAGAGCGCCTTTTGAGATATAATCCTTGGCTGTCTCTACGTCGGGTTTCTCCTTGAAAGATACAACCTTTGATACATCGTCCTTGTTCTCGGGGATGATGTAACCGTACTTCTCTGAAGGATAGGTGGGATCGATTCCCATAAGTGTGAGGTTTGCATCACCGGTCTCAGCGAGCTTGGAAAGCTTCTCAAGCGCAAGGAAGTATTCCTTGTCAACGTAAGGATCAACAGGGCATACAACTACTGCTTCATCAAGAGATACCTTCTGCACATCGTGGAGGTATGCGCTTGCGAGAGCGATTGCAGGGAAAGTGTCGCGTCTGCAGGGCTCGATAGATATGCCAACGCCCTCTCCGAGCTGGTTGTTGATGGCAGAAACCTGAGTCTTACTGGTTGCGATGGTTACGTTAGCGTCGGGATCGATTGATCTGATCTGCTGGTAAACACGCTGAACCATGGACTCGTACTCGCCGTCCTTACCCTTGAAAATTTTGATAAACTGCTTTGATCTGACTTCGTTTGAAAGTGGCCAAAGGCGCTGGCCTGAACCACCTGATAATAAAATTACGTTCATTCTTATTCCTTTCTATCCCCTCATCCAGCGCTTCGCGCCACATTCCCCCAGGGGGAAGGCTTTTATTCTACGGTTACGCTCTTGGCGAGGTTGCGGGGCTTGTCGACATCCAGGCCCTTGGCAACGCTGATGTAGTAGCCGAGGAGCTGGAGCGGGATGACTGCGAGGGATGCAGCGAAGTGCTCCTCAATCTTGGGAACGTAAGCTGCGAAATTAACAGTATCCTCTATCTCGTAATGGCCGTAGGTTGTAAGTCCCATGAGGTATGCACCTCTTGCCTTACACTCAACCATGTTGCTGATGGTCTTCTCGTAGAGGTCGTTCTGGGTGAGGACGCCGATAACAAGAATTCCGTCCTCGATAAGGCTGATGGTGCCGTGCTTAAGTTCGCCGGCAGCATAGGCTTCTGAGTGGATATAGGAGATTTCCTTCATCTTAAGGCTTCCTTCAAGGGATACAGCGTAGTCGATGCCGCGTCCTACGAAGAAGACGTCCTTAGCGTTTGCGTATTTAGCCGCGAACCACTGAAGTCTTTCTTTATCCTCGAGGACCTTCTGGATCTTCTCGGGGATGGTTTTCATCTCTGCTATGTAGTTTGCGTAAGCTTTATTGTCTATATTCTCTCTTACATATCCGAAGTGAACGGCAAGGGCGTAGCAGGCAACGAGCTGTGCGCTGTAAGCCTTAGTTGTTGCAACGGATATCTCGGGTCCTGCAAGTGTGTAGAGGACATGGTCTGCCTCTCTTGCAATTGAAGAGCCAACAACATTGACGATTCCGAGGGTTGCAACGCCCTGGTTTTTCGCCTCACGAAGAGCCGCAAGGGTATCAGCAGTCTCACCGGACTGGGAGATAACGATTACCAGGTCATTTTTATCAAGAAGCGGCTTCCTGTATCTGAATTCTGAAGCGAGCTCCACGCGAACGGGAACTTTGGCAAGATCTTCAAATATGTACTGCGACGCCATACCTACATGCCATGCGGAACCGCAAGCTACGACGAAAATCTGTCTTAAGGATTTGATCTTTTCATCGCTGATGCCGCACTCTGTCAGGTCGATCTTTTTACCCTTGATAACGGAGCTGAGAGTGTCCTCAACTGCCTTGGGCTGCTCGTGGATCTCCTTCATCATGAAGTGCTCATAGCCGCCCTTCTCAGCTGCCTCGGCATCCCACTTGATCTCAACCTTTTCCTTCTGGATCTCGTCGCCGTCGAGGTTATAGAAATGTGCCTCTCCTTTTCCGAGACGGGCCATCTCCTGGTTGCCGATGTAGTACACGTTTCTAGTGTATTTCAAAATTGCGGGAACATCAGATGCAACGTAAGTAGCGCCATCCGCAATACCGATTACCATGGGTGAATCCTTGCGGGCAACCCATACCTCATCCGGATAATCCTTGAACATAAGGGCAAGGGCGTATGAACCGCGCACACGAACCATGGTCTTGGCAATCGCATCGATGGGTCCGATGTTATATTTCTTGTAATAGTAATCCACAAGCTTAACTGCAACCTCAGTATCTGTCTGTGAGTAAAACTCGTAGTCGTGGCGCATGAGCTTTTCCTTAAGCTCCTGGTAGTTCTCGATGATACCGTTGTGAACGCCGACAACATTGGCCTCTTCAACAGTCACACCATGCTCAAAATGATTAGATGAAACATGGGGATGAGCGTTGTTCTCTGAGGGCTCACCGTGTGTAGCCCACCTTGTGTGACCGATACCGATAGTTCCTGCAAGTGATGCACCGTCATTGGTCTTCTCAGAGAGGACCTTCAGTCTGCCCTTGGCCTTAACGACTTTGACTTTGCCGTCAGTGCCTCTTACAGCAAGTCCCGCAGAGTCATATCCGCGATACTCGAGCTTGGAGAGTCCATCAAGAAGAATGGGTGCTGCCTGCTTTTTTCCTACATATCCTACTATTCCGCACATATATTTATCCTCTTAAATTAAAAATTGACTTATCAACATGTTATTGCAATACCCCTCATCCGGCGCTACGCGCCACCTGTCTCCGCTCCGCTCCGGTCCGCGCAAAGCCGACGTCCCCCGGACGTCGGCTTTGCGCCCCCAGGGGGAAGGCTTAGTATTGCTCCCCTTATTATATTCAATTTATAGAAAAGGGCAAGTTTTGATAATTTCGCGATACTTATTGTCCATCTTCACACAGTTTATCTATTGATTCAAGACCTCGCACCTATCCTCAATCAGATTGATTAATGATTCCTTATAACCGGAAGACAGATAGGAATCTCTTGTCATATCAATAAACAAATCCTTACTTTTTACAACTCTTTCCATAAGCCTTATAGCAGCCTTGTCATTTATTCTATAGCTCTGTGCAAGGACTAAAAAGTCTTTTTTTCTTATATTTCGCTTTCTACCATTTAAAGCGAGCGCCATCTGTTCTTTATCTGCAGGAAGTATCACATTTACCGGCAGAAGATCATAAGCGGGAGATAACATAAACTTCCTTGAACCCGGGGCTTCCTCTATCAGAGAAAAGTTCTTAAGGTGCATATCGGAATTACCAATCACGAAGCAAAATAGCAATCTGTAAAAAACTCCGTCAAATCAAGTCCGACATTTTTATACCCGATAAGGTATAATTTGTATCACTTCGTGCGTTCTTATACCCTATCGGGTGCAGTTTGTTTCGCTGTAAAACTATTTATTTAACTCCTGCCTGGTAAGCTCCGCGAATCTCTCTCGCAGAATTCCCGCGGCTCTCTCGGGAGACATGCGCTCTCGGATATGCTTCATGGCTGCGGTCTTCTTGTGATTGTAGAAATCCTTATCATCATGAAGTCTTCTGATAAATTCAGAAGCTGCGTGGACATCGGGATCCGCCCAGTGATTGCCCTTGTGATAGGGAGGTGTCTCCTTCTCAATCTCTATTATCTTCACGGGAACCATGCAGCAGGCATCCTCGGACATGAACTCCGCATTGGCAGACCAGTTGGTAGCAACCGTGGGAGTTCCGAGGAACATCGCCTCCGCCATAACAAGCCCGAAGCCCTCGGAGCGGTGAAGTGAAATATGAGCATCAGCGCACTTAATAAGACTGTTGAATTCCTCCTTACTGAAGCTGTCCGTTAAAATGTACACATTTTCATAACCCGCCATGAGCTCTCGAAGGTGCTCCATCTCCGCTTCGCCTGCATGTGTCGCCTTGATGATAAGCCCAACATCAGGGAGCTCAGTAGGAAAAGCCGCCTTATAAGCCGCAATTGAGGCATCCGGATTCTTTCGGTCGGAATTACTAAGTCCATCGTAGGACATTAGGTATAAGAACTTATCCGCCGGTATACCGAAGTAATCCCTATCGCATTTATCCAGCGTTGCCGGCTCTCGCATGGCATAAGGCACAGTATGTACCGGCTTGGAGGTCACCCTTCGAACCGCATCCGACACAAACTCAGACGGCGTCCAGATCTCGTCGAACATATCTATCTGATACACCCACTCCTGCGGGAACTCAGGCAGCTCCCAGAGCCAGAAGGCAATCTGATACCTGTTGTCAAAATCGCTCCTCTTCGAATGCAGTGAGAAGTTCACGATCTCGTTGGGATTAACATGAATCAGGTTCACATTGTACTTAAGATCCTCCGATTCATACTGGGCGTATGACATATTCGTCTCGCTCGCATTTTTATTCTGAAAAAGATTCTTAATTGAAAACGGAATCCCGGAAGTCTTTATCGCCTCCGCCACAAGGCGGCAGCTCTCGCCGAGCCCAAAATCCCCGCGTGCATAGCCAATCAGATTTATACCCGCGGGATAGGTATTAAAATCGCATTCTTTCCTTTTTATCTTTGGATAATTTACCTTAAAGAGCACTCCGCGAATATGCTCGCGAAATATGTAAGGAAAAATCAATTTAAGTATTTTACGTACCAACTCAGTTCCTCTTCCATTCCTTAGTTGCAAGGTCGTAACTGTAAACACCCTGCAGATTATTAGTCTCTATCCAAGCGGCTACCTCTTCCATATAATTCTCCGCATAGATATTATATGTTTTCTTGTATTTCTTAGGTGTGAAGCTTCCAAAGCCGTTTATGGACGGCACATCGTACTTATCCGCTATCCTCCAGGCATTCAGGAATCCCTGATAATATGCAGGAAACTCTGCCTGCTCCGGCGTCCCGGCGGAATCCACCAGATAAAAGCTCTCGCAGTCCTCCGGCGGCGCAACATCAAACTCCGCTTCAGAAACTATTGCACTTTCATGGTTCCAGGCTGATGGAACCCTCGAAGTTAGCGAATTTTCAAAAACAATACAAATGGCAATTATTACAAATAATGAACTTATGCTGTCGCTTCCCTTATTTCCTCCGAGCTTTTCAGATATTTTCACACACGAATAAGATACCAAAACAGCCAGTAACGGCAAAATCATAAGGAAAAGTCTGCAAACAACTCTCATTCCGGACGCCCCGGGAAAAAACGAATAAAACAGACTCCAAAGGCAGTGTCCCTTAATTCTCATGGGAACAAAAATCAGCACAATAAACGTAATCGCCAGCGCACAAATAACCTTGTCTTTATTTCTAAATGCAACAACGATACTGCATATTGCCAAAAGCCACATAACAGGAGTGAGCCCCACGGTGTTTTCTCCGAATGTAAAAGGCAATTCGCTTATAAGCCTTCCATACAAAAGATTACCGTTTGATACATTGAACAAATCCCTGAATGAAATGAAAAATGCGGAGGCATATTTGTAGGATCTCACATTTTCCCCTCTCCAAGGAAAATATACAAGGCAAAACGGAATCATCAACAGTATACCGCAGGCCACGCCCAGTAAAGGCTCATACCAACTGTGCTTTATATAATTAAGTACGCCGCCAAATAAACTCTTTTTATCCGAAATAATAATCAAAGCAACCAGATATATAGAAAGGGTAATCAGCACAAACTCTGCCACATACGGGCTTGAATAAAACAGAAGCACTTCACCCAAAATTCCTATGAACATCCACAGAATTCTTCGCTTCTTGTCTGAATAAATCACATAGTAAACAAACAGATATGCCGCCGTCATTATCAGCGGAACTACCGCCAGACTGACCAGCTGACTGTGCACCAGCTTTATAACATAATAGCTCCCATATGAAAAACACGCCGTTCCAAGCAGTGAATAATAAGCATCAAACTTCAGCGCTTTATTCAAAAAGAGCATCATGCAAACCGAGCCGCAAGCATGAATCAAAATAACGGCCGCCTGATAAGCCATATATTTATCCACCCCGAAAAATCTCAGCGGACAATAGAAAATGGCATGAAGGATATACATATCATTTAGCGCAACCGTGTTCCTGACGGGATACATCGAAATCCAGTTATTCCATTTCTCAAAACCGCACAGCACCTTGTACCAGTGCTCAGTCATAAGAATTGCGAGCATCCCATCTTCGTTATTGCCAAGCAGCATACCGCTGAAAATGATATTCCTGAAGGTCCATAGTTCAAAAGCCACCAGAAAGAAAAAGGCAACTATCAACTTAAAAGTAGCATTATTCTTTTTCTTTTCATACAACATGTTATCCCTTTTTATTCCCCTTCTCATTTCTGCCATAGTAGTGCGTCTATATAATTCTTTACTCCTGACTCCGTGCTTAAATCAAACTTTTCATTCATCTTATTAAAGTATTCAGAAATTGCATCATGAGTAATAATCTCCCTACAATGTTCTTTCTCTCCATACCCTTTATGAGCATTTTTCCACGGTTCCTCGGAATGGCTCAAATCCTTTAAAGTCACACCATTATATATAGCAAATTGGCTAAGTACAAAATCAATTACCTTGCAGACACTAGAAGATAATCGATCAGATAAATCTGTTTTATCTACTTGTATTTGAGAACTGCCAAACGTTTTATATTTCTCGTATATTTCAGGATATACCGGGCCATACATCCATGCTTCACAGCGATTTACAAAAATGCGTTTTTTTAGCCAAACTTCTGCAAATGCCTCAACATAATAGAGAAGTTTTTGTAATGACATATTCGTAATCTCATACTTAGAATTAAGGATGTATAATGCAACATACTCTATAGCTGAATCACATGAATTAATACTCTCATAATATTTCAGTTTATTATCTATTTTCTCTGAAGCAAGCTTATTCAACTTATCTCTGTTAGCGCTGTAATACTGCTGCAAGTACTTATAGCTCTCTAAAACTCTGCGAAGCATATCTGAGTATCGCTTACTTGGAAGTTGCCCTTTTAAATAATTTTCAATTGTATGCTCACCAAGTCCGAGAACTCTTGATAACGGCCGCTTCTCAACGTCATACTTAATCAATATATCCTGGATCTCATATACCTGTATGTAGTCGTTCTCTTCTCTGCACTTTATTTCGAACTCACTCTCATTCAAGTCATTCAATCCCGGAACAGTAACCTGATGACCGCAATTTGAACATACTGCTATACGTTTATTAAATGTATACTGTTTCCCGTTCCACGCTCTCATACACTGCTCTGTATGAACTTCATAAGATTGAACGCTTCTGCACTCTGTACAAAGTACTTTGTCTAGACAATTATCCATCTATTATACCCCTCTTCGGTTGCATGAATTAAGCATAAATAAAAAGTACACATATGTCAATATGTGTACTTTTTATTTATGCTTTTATTTTTTATCACCTAACAATCTTCTCAAAGTCAGCCTTCGGGTGCTTGCATATCGGACAGATGAAATCGTCCGGGAGCTCCTCACCTACCCACTCGTAGCCACAGATAAGGCAGCGCCATACTGTCTCACCCTTGGGAGTTGTGCCGACAGCCTCGGGCTTTGGCTTGATATTGTTCTGATAATACTCGTAGGTGCAAGACGACGTATCTGAGAGAGTCTCCATCTCAGTGGGCTCACAGATGAAAAGAGTATGCGAACCGAGATCCACCGTCTGCTCTACCTTCAATGAGAAAAATGCATTAGTTCCTGTTGTGATGTACGGAACACCATTCTCCGCAAGTTTGTAGGATATCTTCCCATCAGCAATCGTCTGCGCCGTTGCATCACCTGCGAACTTGTCAACATCACGGCCCGACTGGAATCCGAAGTGCTTGAAAATATCGAAAGTTCCGTCGTTACTGATAACCGAAATGTTACAAAGACCTGTCTCCTTAATCATGTCGTGAGTAAAATTGGCCTTATTTACAGCAATGGAAATACGATTGGGTTCTGATGCAACCTGAATAGCGGTATTGATGATGCATCCGTTCTTCTTATCCCCTCGCACAGCCGTACAAACAAAAAGGCCATAGGATAGTTTAAACATCGCCTTCGTATTCATCATTCTACCTTAAACTCTTCCTTTCCAACGCCGCAAAGAGGGCATACCCAATCAGCCGGGAGATCATCCCACTTTGTACCGGGTGCTACACCATTATCCGGATCGCCTGCTGCCTCGTCATAAACATAACCACATGTCCCACATACGTACTTCATAGAAATGTCTCCTTTCCTGAAAAAGATGTAATAAAGCTAACAAATCTATTATATCACGAGCAAGGAATGACAATTATTATCTATTTATTAATTATTTGTCCCCATGATTGCCTCCATATACCCAAGAAGTCGCTCCCGTTGTCTCTCATCCATATCATGATATTTACTAATTACATAACCCATTTCGGTATCTTTATCAATGATATACCAGGAAGGCTTATTGCCTCTTTCACCGGTATTATCAATTCCAGACAGTAGCCACTCCGGAGTCACCCCAAGTACCTTACAAATGATCATTATCTTCTCAGATGTAGGGTTTGTCCTCTTACTCTTCCATTCACTGATTGTACTCTGGGATATACCTGTTTCCTCAGAAAAAACTTTTTGAGACATACTTATCTGTCTGAGCCTTTCAAATATTCTGTCGCTTATCGTCATCCTCTTTCACCGCTTTTGCACTAGCCTCAATCATCTGTGTTACTACATGATTTAGCTGTGATGCATTCTGACTTGTTATAACTGATTTCCCTGTTTCTTCCTCAATAGACTTCCTTGCGGTTCCTGCAATTTTTCCACCTCTGTTTGCTACCTTACGATTTTCTGTAAATCCTTCGGGGTTCTCAGAACGAGCTATCTCCTTTGTTGCTGTTTCCGCCAGCATATTTAAAACCAGTTCTGTTGTTGACATATTGTCACGAAGGCTTTCCTTTTTGAGACCTTTAAAATTCTTATACTGTCTGGTTGTCATCCCTGACCATGCCTTAGTAAGCTCATCCGTCAACATAGCGAATTCTGAGCCTTTATCAATGCCATGTGTCTTCCATTCATCTGTCAGCTCCTTTCTGGCACTGATGGCCATAAGTCGCTGATTTATCCACTCTTTCGTATATCCCTTTCGTTCATACGTTGACACAAGTCTTTCTGCTATTAATTCCGGATCAAGCAATTCCTCCATTCTCTCCCGTCCAACCTCTGCCAGCCATAGCTTGAATGGTTCTGCTTTCTTTGATGGGATTGACTGAATTATTCTAAGGATCTGCTCTGTGTTAGCAACGTCTGTAAATCTTCGCTTCCCATCTGCTGCTTTCATTTTCAACTGCTGACAATTTGTCAGCAGTTCATTTGCTCCCTCTTCTTTAAGGCGCTGTTTCAACTTAGCCCAATAATTACTTGCCCCTCTAGGATTCTCCTGTTCTGTCAAAACTCCAACAACATCTACAACTGAAAAAAACCACTCTTCATTTTCTTCATCCCATGCAGTCCTGATTGGTTGATTCTCAAATACCTGTATGCTTTCTGTTTTCTTGTCCTGCTCCCCCATTACTCCCTCCATCGTATTTAAATATTATTTCATTTATACGAATTTTAGTGCATATAACTTCCTATTGTCAAGCTGGTTGCGAGAATAATATCTCGTAACCAGCATTCCATAGCATCATCCTTATCGGCTCATAAACTCCCGAATCTGCTTTCTCGTAAATTCCTTCATATCCTCGCCGTCATTCCAGGCCTTGTACCAGGCAACCGTCTCCCTTATGGCCTCGTCCACATGCCATACAGGCTCCCAGCCGAAGGTCGAACGCGCCTTGGAACAATCAAGCTTAAGGAAACTAGCCTCGTGAGGAGCATTTGCCTCAGACATATTCTTCCAGTTTGCAGGCTCGCCCCAGTACTTTACAAAATAGTCCGCAAGATCTCCGGTATTGATGCAGTCCTCATCTCGAGGTCCAATATTGTAGTAATCAGCATACTTCTTATCCTCTGCCTGCTCCATCGCGATCATCAGATAAGCTGCGAGCGGCTCGAGAACATGCTGATAAGGTCTTGTGGAATAAGGATTACGCACGATAATGCTCTCACCCTTTATGGTCGCACGAACGCAGTCGGGAACGATACGATCGTTAGCAAAATCGCCGCCGCCAATTACGTTACCTGCACGGGCTGTGGAGATTGACGGAACTACCACGTCTGAACCGGTAGTAGCTGCCTCTGAGAAAAATGACTTCTTATATGAATGAGTTACCAGCTCAGAGCAGCTCTTGGAATTTGAATAGGGATCGTAGCCGTCAAGCTTCTCATCCTCTTTAAAACCATGATTTTCAAGATCGTTATTCTCATACACCTTGTCTGTCGTAACATTAAGGAAAGACACAGCACCCGGGTGCTTACGAAGACACTCAAGAATATTCACCGTACCCATCACATTAGTCTCATAGGTATAGCGGGGATCCTTGTAAGAGTCACGCACAATGGGCTGCGCTGCAAGGTGCAGAACAACATCGGGATTAGCCTCTACGTAAGCTTTCTCCAGAGCCTCTAAATCTCTCACATCACCAATCGTGCTGTGAATCTCATCTGACAAACCAAGAATACCAAACAAATCAGGATCGGTATTAGGTGCAAGTGAAAAGCCGTAAACCTCTGCACCGAGGAGCTGCAGCATAACTGAAAGCCAGCTTCCCTTGAAACCTGTGTGACCTGTGAGGAATACTCTTTTGCCACCATAAAATCTCTTCATCTTATCAAAATCCATTGTTTTCTCCTTTTCCCTCATCCGGCACTTCGTGCCACCTTCCCCCATAGGGGGAAGGCATATTTATTTTTTCGTACCTCCCTCAATGGAAGGCTTAAATTATTCCGTCTTGAACGCCCAAAACTTATTGATAATAAAATTAACCGGAACACTGATAAGCAGATTTATAATCGGTGCGATAAACTCGGATACATGCACTATCTGCACCCAGAACACCATCAGCACACTATTTAAGAACAATCCGGTAAACGAATACGAAATATAGGTCTTGATCAGAGCCTTCCACAGATTCCTGCTCTGTCCCTCTTCCATAACAAAGACCATCTTGTTATTCCAGTAGAAGGACCACAGCACACTCAGCACAAAAGCAACCACCGTAGCTATCAAGTAGTCATACCCAGGAAATAAACCAATCGCCCTTAGGCCAATCAGCGTCATCGTATATAACACATAAGAGATAACCGTATTGCTGACACCGACAATGCCGAACTTCACAAACTGCATCAGGGACTCATGCGCGGTATCGGTGTACTCCTTACCGACAATCCCGAATAGCACCCGGAAAACAGCACCCGCAATGGTCTCAATTATATTCCAAAAAATGTTACCAGTCTTACTCACAAAAACTCCTATCTAACATGGTTTAAGGTCAGGCGCATTTGCCTGACCTTTCAAAACCTCATCCATCAGCTTAACCTCAGAAAAGGGATGACATTTTATTTAATAGCTTCAAGAATAATCTTAGCCATGTATGACAGCTTCTCATCTGTCATTCCGGGATATACACCTACCCAGAAACTGTTAGCCATGATCTTCTCTGTATTGGCAAGATCACCAACTACGCGGTAGCCCTCGCCTGTAGCACGCATCTCATCGAAGCAGGGATGCTTTGTAAGATTTCCGGCAAAAAGCATACGAGTCTGAATACCGTGACCCTCAACATAATCAACAACCTTCTTACGGTCTACTCCATCCTTGCAGGTCATGATGAAACCGAACCAGCTAGGATCAGAATTCTCAGTAGCCACAGGAAGAACAAGCTTCTCCTCTGCGCCGCCCTTTACAAGAAGATCCTTAAGGAACTTAAAGTTGTACTTTCTGCGCTCTACGAAGCTAGGGAACTTATCAAGCTGAGCACATCCGATTGAAGCCTGAAGATCAGTAGCCTTAAGGTTATAACCAAAGTGAGAATATACATACTTGTGATCATATCCAAGAGGAAGCTCACCATACTGCTTATCAAAACGATGTCCGCAGAGATTGTCACAGCCTGAAGGACATACACAATCGCGTCCCCAGTCACGGAAAGAACGAGCGATTTTGTTAAGAAGCGGATTATCTGTGTAAACAGCGCCGCCCTCACCCATAGTCATGTGGTGCGGAGGATAGAAACTGCTGGTTCCGATATCACCTACAGTACCTGTAAACTTCTTTACTCCGTCAATCTCATACTGACTTCCGAGAGCATCGCAGTTATCCTCAACAAGCCAGAGATTATGCTTATCGCAGAACTCCTTAACAGCCTTAAGATCAAAAGGATTACCAAGAGTATGAGCAATCATAACAGCCTTGGTCTTATCGGAAAGAGCCTTCTCAAGCTCATTAACATCTATATTGTAACCGGGGATAGTAACATCAACAAACACCGGAACAGCGCCGTACTGAATTACAGGTGTAACAGTTGTCGGGAATCCCGCAGCAACAGTGATAACCTCATCACCGCGCTTAACCCTTCTGTCGCCAAGAAGCGGAGAAGTAAGAGTCATGAATGCTACAAGATTCGCAGAAGAACCTGAATTAACAAGAGCGCAGTACTTGATACCAAGATACTTAGCAAGCTTCTCCTCGAACTCATCAGTATATCTTCCGGATGTAAGCCAGAACTCAAGCGCACTGTCAACGAGATTTACCATCTCCTTCTCGTCATAAACTCTGGATGCATAGGGCAGACGGTCACCCTCATGAAATTCCTTATTCTGATTATGAAAATTCCTAGCATAATCTGCTACCAAGTCCAGAATCTGTTTCTTTGCTTCTTCCTGTGTTGCCATATTTATCTCCTTATATTTCATATTAAAAATATTATACGTAGAATTACTTTATACCATAAAATCATCAAAAATGGAACAGTCAGCCTATCTTCCTTAAAGCCTTCCCTACAAGCGGTACTACGCTCATTATATAAAACATATAAACAAACGAAGCCGCCGTTCCAGTCAGCGTTCCGCAGATTGGTGCCAGTAGCACTGACACATACTTAATTACCAACAAAAATCCGGCACCGCCGACTACGAACAAGATAGCCTTAACTACCACACTCTCAGAAATTTCATGATGAATCAGCCTTCTATCAAGCACAAGCGATACAAAAAATGCCATACCCGCTCCCGAATTGGAGACCGAATCCACAAACATCATCCACAAAATGCTGACAGCGCTAAACACTATCAGAATCAGAATATCTCCATACACCGACTCATCAATAAGGCGCAGGAGTTTATCTGACAAAAACCACACAGCCACGCAGTATAGCAGAGCAACCACCACATCCTGCGGAGTATGAACACCAAGGTAATTGCGGGAAAAGCCGATGATCAAAATCATTACCACCGCCGCCGCGCCAATGGCTTTCCTTCTCTTCTTTAGCTCCCAAAAACCAAATGCTCCCCAGGTTGCCGATGCCCTCGTCGTGTGACCGCTTGGAAAAGAGTAACCGGACGCCGCAGGAACCGCCTCCTCAACAGGGTGAATCAACTCACTTCGAACCCAGGGTCTGTCCACATGGAAAACTGACTTAAGCATCTGAGAAAAGGTGGATGAAAAAGCAACATTCATCCCCATGAACCTGCCTGTTTCCTTATCCACACACCAATAAATGAATCCCAGAAACAAAAACGTAGCCTTTGACTCAGCAAGCATCGTCATAAAAAGCATGAAACCATCAAGAGCTCCGCCCATGCTCTCTCTTATATTTTGTAAAAAAAGAAGGTAATCTATATCCACCAGGTAATCCCTCAAACAATCCTATTTTTTGTGATAGTGCTCATCATCTGCCTTCATAATCCGGCAGCAATTCTCAAATCCCTCTCATCTCCTCATAAGGTACAGCTTATCATTTGGGACACGTGCTGTCTCCCTATAAGGCTTGCTCGCCGACTCAAACAGGATGAATAGCCCCTCATCCGTCATCTGTAAATTCTCCGAACCCTCAGGCATAAGCTCACTTCTTAGAGGCTCATCATAACTATCTATGTCCTCATCATATTCGAAGGTCAGTAAATGAGCATCATCGACCTCATGGCTCTGAGAGAGGATCATGAATTCCTTATCCTCATCATCTTTGTAAATAGTCACACCCTGAATGCACTCAGGAATATCGACCTCTTTTACCAAGACAGGATTCGCAGGATCACTCACATCATACTTTCTGAGCTTACCGCTCTGCCCAATACAATACGAACCCACATACAAATCACCATCATACATCCCGATAAAGGAAGCAACATGACTTCCTCCGTGATTTACCAGCTCACCATCAAAATCAGTCACATAATCTCCGGAAAAACTTCCGTCCAAAACCTCTTTCCACGGCGCGGCGAGAACATGCCCCTCTTCACCCGTAATCCACAACAGATCATTTCTCTCATCAAAGGCAAGACCGCCAGCATGTGCCATAGTTCGCATATCTACCTTGCGCAGGAGCTCCCCATCTCTAGTAAACAGATACACAATACTGGTCTTCTCGCCTGTCTTATCATAGGCCGAAACCACCAGCACATCGCCTGTATCAGTAAAGCCCTGCACAACAAAATCATCATCTGTTTTATCATCACTGTAAAGCCACGGCAACGTCACAGTACTCTCAAGATTTGAAAGGAATTCTTCAAATCTCATATTGACCGCAACAATGGCTATACCGGAATCCCTTGTAACAACTCCATCAACACCAACTGTGATAGCATCTCTTATTGGGGGAAGTGTATCAGCTTCAAGTGCAAATACTTTAGTTCCGGAATCATGTATCTGATCTACTATGTCCTGACTTAGAATGCCCGAAGAAATCCCATAATAATCTGCTTGGCATTCAGATATCATATCCCTTGTCCATGTACTCAAGATATACAAAATCTGATTAGCAGAATTCATATCCTTTATGGTTCGAAGGCTGTCATACTGCGCCGATGCATAAAGGACTCTATCTGACATTCCTTCTTCACTGACCAGATTAGCAACCTTTGTCAGCAACTCCTCATCAGTCTCAGCATCCTCAAACACAATACATACCTTAAGTTCAGTTCTTGCAGTAGATCTAATACTTTCATATCCTTCAAGCACACCCTTAGCAAGCTTCAAAGTATCCTGCAAGGATTTAAGATCATCACCTTGTAAACTAATCCAGACATAATCATCTCCAATATCCTTCGCAGCAAGCAGAGACTTAAGCTCATCTTCCTCCACAGCAGGATAGCCATGGTAACCAATCACAGCTATCTGTTCTATGTTGTCAGCCTCTTCAACACTTTTGGCATTTCCATCATTATCACTATTCGAAACACCACTTGTATTGGCTTCATTAGCTACTGCTTCTGTATTTTCGCCATTATCATTAGTTGCTTCTGCATCTGCCTCACTATTATCAGCCACTCCGGCTTTATTACTATTGCATCCACAAACACCACAAAATAATATGCTAAAACACAAAGCAAGTACAAAGGCTCTGACCCTGTTATTCATCCTTCGAAAGCACAAAATGCTAACCTCCCGACATTTCTTATGAATTCTATTAAATCACAGAATGATAGCTGCTGCCACTCCACTATGATACCAGTCCCCAAAAGCTCACATAAAGTTATACCCCAGCCTTTTCTACTAGAGATAAAACCAACATGGAAAAAGCCCAAGCTAGTTTTATCCGCGGGAGCTCTGTAACGGCTGGAGATAAATCCGTCCGCGAACTATTCTTTCCTGGATTTATGCCTTGAAGAAAACAGAGAAAAACAGATAAATCCGCGCAAGGAAAAGTCCACAAAAGGTCTATCCACACGAGTTAAACATAGCCAGCGGATAAATCTCCAACCAGAAAACCCCAACTCGGATTTACGCGAACACCTAAACATATAGCTAAGCAAACACAATAACACCCAAAATCTCGAATTTATCCTAATTTAATAGGATTTCAATCTTGTTTTAATGATTGTGAGTCATAATGTAAGTGTATTTAACCAGCATTATGGCTTTGTTTGATTGTTTGTGGGCGCCAAAACAAAATTTTTAGCAACAGCATACCTGCATTTCACAACAAAACCTAATCAACAGTACAGGACACCCCTATGAAGCGAACTACCTCACTTACACTTATCATCACAACACTAATACTTCTACTTATGCCCATTACCACATCTGCGCAAACAACCATAGCAGATGGTAATGCGACTAATACTGTAAAAAGCGTAAGTCACAGAGGTTACAATACAATCGCTCCCGAGAACACCCTCCCCGCGTACGAGCTCTCTTATTCCATGGGATTTCAATATGTAGAAGCAGACATCTCCTTCACCAGCGATGGTATTCCCGTGCTCTTACACGATGCAACCATAAATAGAACAGCAAGAAACTCAGATGGAAGTGAAATCACTCCAGCCATAAATATAAGCAACATCACCTATGCCGAAGCACTCCAGTACGACTTTGGCATTTGGAAAAGCCAGGCATACAAAGGAACAAAAATCTCCACCTTCGAGGACTTTCTCACACTCTGCAAAAATCGTGGACTTCACCCCTACATAGAGCTCAAAAGCAACGGCAGCTATCAGGTAAGCCAGATAAATATGCTTGTAGACATGGTAACTGAGGCCGGTCTTCAGGGAAATGTAACCTGGATCTCCTTCAACTCAGGATTTCTTACCTGGGTAAAAGCAAAAGATCCCTATGCCAGACTAGGCTACATAGTTTCACAAATCAAAGACAAGGAACAATCCATCATCAACACAGCTATCGGCCTCCGATCCGGTTCTAATGATGTATTCCTTGATCTCATGTTCAGCGATATGACAAATACCATGATAGAGTTGTCAAAAACAAATCATATGCCTATAGAAATCTGGACAATAAACACTGTCGATGAGATAAAGACTCTTGATCCTTACATCTCCGGCATTACTACCAATGCGCCTAAATATGAAGAAGCATTTCCTGCTAACCAGGCACCTGATAACAACCAGCAAAACCAATATAACCAGAACCAAAATCAGGATCCAACCCAAAACTCAAATCAGCATCAAAACAACTCCGACTCTCATGATCAAACACTTAACCAGACTGACTCCCCCACAGGTCTCTATTCCTCCATCAAAGTCACACAACCCGGAAACAACCTCAAGGTAAGCTGGCAAAAAGAGCCTGGTGTCTACAAGTATGGAGTTTTTGCAGCGTATCTGGATAAAAAATTCGGGGCAAAGCCCAACAAAACCACCAAGGGAAACTCTGTAATAATCGGAAAAATTGGCGGCAAAAAGCTCAACGCCAAAAAGAATTACAAGATATATGTTGTCGCTTACGACAAGAGTGGAAACATAGCCGGAACATCCGTAACTTCCTATGTTGCAGGAAAAAAGAGCAAGAAATACACAAACCCCAAATCCATCGAGCTTCCAATAGATAGCGCAAGTCTCATTTCCGGCTCCTCTATCAAATTAAACGCAAAAATAAAAATGGAGAAGGGCAATTTGAAGCCCCTCCCCAATAAAAAGGTTGCAAAATTAAGATACGTATCATCAGACCCCAAAGTGGCGGCAGTAGATAACTCCGGAAAAATCTCTGCCACAGGAAATGGAGACTGCTATGTCTACGTATACTCTGCTAACGGTCTCTCAGAACGGATCTCTATATCCGTAAAGGACTGACCCCCTATCACTTCAGCTGCAATACATTAAATAGCTTATCAAATCCCTTCTCCTTAAGTTGCGGCCTTACTTCATTCTGGAATTCTTCCTTCATCGCCATGATGATACCGGTACGCTCATCCGGACGAACTGCGTCCACATCAAATACCGGATGATCCTTAACCGGCTGATTAAGCTTAGTGATATCAGAAACCATGTAGCCATCGAAGCGGATAGCATTCTCATACAAAAACTTCGCCATCTCCTGACCATATTTACCCGCACCATAGATGTAGAGCTTATCAAGATCCTTGCAGAAATCAATCACAAGATTCCTCTTATCCGCATCATCATAGCCGTCATGTCCCTTAAGCGCACGCTTAATCTGTGTAGAACTTGTCGACTGAGTATAAGGGAAGAAATAGATATCTGATCCAACTTCATTAAGCTGCTTTCTCTCATACTCCCATACGGGATTTCCTTCATAATCATTACCGGAGAAGAAACAGTCATACGGATTCTTCTTCCAGGCATCCATCTTAGCTATATTGGAAAAGTCTACCGGAACAACCTTATCCACATACCTACATGCACCAACAATATCCATTCTCTCTTCATGCGGTATGAACGGAGCCTTCCCCTTGAAATGGATAACAAGGTCATCCTCCAAAACACCTGCAATAAGATAATCACACTTAGTCTTTGCATTTCTCATAAGGTTCAAATGACCCAAATGGAATAAATCAAAAACACCTGCAACATATCCAACTTTATATTCTTTCATAATAGTTATCTCCTTAATTCAATGACTCTTTCTTCTCTTTTTAGCAGCTCTTTCCCTTCTATATTCGTCCGCAATATAGTCAGGCCCATTCATCCACATATCTGTACTCTCATCAAACAGCATTTCGCCCGTTTTAGATTTCATAAACCTAAAAAAAGCTTTAGTCCTTGATATTTTCTGCTCTCGCGCAATATTCTGCGATGCCATTGCTGCTAATAACTGCATCGTATATTCATACTTACTTACAACCATATTTCGATTCCTCTATATAGTATGTTCAATAGATTCTAAAAATATCAGTCTTTCTAATGCTTTTTCTGTCCTGATACATATTTGATCAGTTAGCTTTTCCGGCATCAATAGCCTAATTGCAGTTTCATCAGCAGTGTCTGATCCCACAGCACCATAAAGCCCATTAATATAAGCCGTAATAACCTGGTTCGTTGCATCATTCGCTATCTTCCCTGCAATAATATCATATGCTTCCCACTTCTTAACTTCATCTTTCAAAAGATTACTTTTTCTATGTGCTGCTACACAATGCAGCCAGTCTCTGTCAGCTGTTGGAAATTCGAAAACCTCTATCCCTTCAAGTTCTGAATGATTATAGACATTTAAATAACCACGGTCTTCTTCAACATTTTCTGCACCATTCTTTATAGCCTTACCTATAGATGATTTTACAAAGCGTTTAGCCTGATTATCATCTGTAGTAAGATAAAAACCTCTTCCGAAGTCTTTGCCCTCCAGACATTTAGCTAAATCAGGCTTATCAACTATCGTATAGCTACCATGATACCATGGCTTACCAACCTCAATAATCATATTGAAAATCCTTTTGTTTTTAAATATTCCTCTATCTCTATGATATCAGCTTCATCACCCTGAACATGAAAAAACTCATAACACGTCTTGATATATTCATTTATCTGATACTCATTAAAAATCTGCTCGCATTCATCTACTGTTTTATCCCATCTAGCTTGTGCCAGGCGAAATAGCCTTACCTGAAGCATAAATAAATCATCTGATTGATTTAATCCCATATATAAAAACTCCCCTAAGAAACGCCATCCCTTCAGCAATGCAAGGTTAATCCTCAACCACACGTACCTTATGATTGTACCAAATTTTTGAGATGATATTTGTTTTCCAAATGTAAGTATAAACTTTTACATATAATATATCAAAGAATATATAGTAAATTGGTAGCACCTGATTATCCTATACAGAAAAACATTTCCGCCTTATTATCTCCAAGCAGATAATACTTCTCCCTCAAGTCCCTACGACTTATGTTTCCGTAGAATCCTTTATCACTAATTCTTATCTTATTACTCGCAAACAGCGCATCAAGTTTCATCGCCAAGTCCTTTGCCGGAACACATTCTGCTATATCCCTGATATCTCCAATCTCAAGTTTATATGCCTCGGTGCTCTTAACTCCCCGATAAATTGCCACGCGCCATTCTTTTTGCCATGAATACTTATTCATTTTTTGAAAACAGTCACATTCTCTTGTTATCTTGAAATCGTTAAGGTCAAAATATTGCCCTGCCTTTATAAAAACATGATGTCTTTCGCTTAAATCAGTTTCTTCTCCATCATACCTAGGTGCTTTATAACGAACATCTCCGCTCAGAAAATAAATATTCTCACGTATTGAAGCTGCTGCAATCCTTCTAAGCAATTCACCTTTATCTTTTATAATAACAACATATTCTCCGAACTGACTCATATCCGGGACATCGTAATTTATGTATGGCTGCTCATGTACATAATCAAGCCTATAAAAACATAGGGTATTACAATATTGAAAGCCCACAGCCCTTAACATAGCATCTGTAAGTACATATTCCCCAAAATCATTCTTAATATCTTCTGATATTGCAAAACCTGCAGTCCCTTCAAGCATATCCGCCTGAGCAGGAGACATTTTATAATCAGTAGTCCCTGCTATATTGTTAGTATTAGTCTCTATATTCTCGGTAGTGATTGATTCTTTCCTACTGATCCCTTGAAGAAGCGGATATTCATTCCAAAAATAATGCAATGAATTCATATAAAGACTGCCATTGAGGAAGTCATTCACATAGGATTCTTTACTTATGAATTTCAGTAAAAGATGATTAGTAGCTATCATTTCAACACCTTCTTCATATCTATTACCCTGATAGATGGCCCGGGCGGTGTACAAATAGAGAAATGCAGGAATTAAATCCTGCATCTCAGAATTGTTTATGTCTTATTCTTTCTACCTTATTCCTCTAACTCCAAAAAGGAATACTTTCATCTGAACATGTAATAATTTCACCATCTCTACATTCCACCTCGCAAAGGCTAAAGTTTGTTCTTCTATTTCTCTTTGATACAACTGAGCATATACTTTTGATTGTATCTAGATCTAGATTACCACCTATAATTGCACTCAACTCTTTTCCAGCTAATGTAAGAGGAAACTCATTTATAATAATAACCTTCTCGTCTTCACTCTTTCCTATTAGAACATAGGATCCAAAATCAATAACAATTCCTCCATCTGAATCTATATGTATTTCTCGTTTGATCATGCCCGAAGAATTAATTATCCCAGCCTCATCAAGCTCAAGTATGGACTCGTATGATAACCCCTTCTCCTCAAGGACATCCATATCATTTATTACAAATTTATTAGAAATAGCTATGTCACATAGTTTTTCAAATAATTTTGCATCTCTTACATCCATATTCCTAAGACATTCTAAAGTTCTAAGTGAAAATGCCTCTGGGTCCAAAACTTCTCCAGCCAAGACTTTGCTCCAAATAGTCTGAAGATCTTCCGTACTTATATCACCTGCTGCATCTATAAATCTATGCATCCATTCTCTTGAAATCTCGCCATCTTTAGCATCTTTAATACCTTTAAGCGAATAATATGCCCCATCAATTATGGTTTCCATATTTTCCTGCTTTCATGCTTTTGCAATTTCCTGATATGCAATCCTTCTTCCTGCACGTTTTGCTAATGCTTCAAAATCAGAAGTATCAACATTAAATACTCCAGAAGAATTATATGCAATAGGCAAATCCATGTTATTTCTTAACTCTTCTCCTATTACTCTCAACTCATAAGCCTTAGCATCTGCCATTCTTCTATTATATCTCGGTTCATAAGCCTTCCCTATTGCACTACTTACTGCATCTATTAATTTATTCGCTGGTTCAACTGCCGCTGTTATTATTTCATCCACACACATTTTTGATTCTTCCTAATTTCTTTAATAATATGAAATAACACTTTTTATCAGAGCCTTCAAAATAATAATTCATGCATTATCATCCTCCTGCAATACCGACCGTGGTAAGTAGCTTACCCAACAAGCCTCCTTGCCATAACATCTTGTATTATCTTATCATCAAGTCCCACCCTTTTTAATGCCATAACATAGACAAGAACCATTAATGCGAATGTTGTCAACGCCACGTCCTCAGGAAGCCCCTGAAACCCTCTATGCGTTATATCAT
The DNA here is from genome assembly GCF_000424485.1 of Butyrivibrio sp. WCD2001. NCBI lineage: Bacteria > Bacillati > Bacillota > Clostridia > Lachnospirales > Lachnospiraceae > Butyrivibrio > Butyrivibrio sp. WCD2001. The sequence goes on from NZ_AUJZ01000026.1 coordinate 29,768, forward strand.
TCCTAAACTGAATTACAGATACAATATTCTCGTCTAAAATATCAATCCCAGTAAGTTGTGTCCATGGAGATAATAACGACATATTTTGATTCCATGCCACTATTGCCCTATCAGCCGCGGAATCACCCCAATGTTTGATACCGCCAAACATAGTACTATATGTTTTTGCCGGAATAGAAGTTTGCTGGTTATTCTTGTACTCCTGTATAACACTAACAACATCCTTTATCAACCGCTTTAACTCACAGTCTTTATCAAGACTAATATTAGCTGCTTCAATTTCTACTTCTAAACCTAAGCTCCCGTGAATTTATACCAAGGTTAAGGTATAAATCCGCTTGATTTGTTTTCTCAAAGCCTTGTGTTTACTGGCTTTGCAGCCACAAAATATTGTATCAAAATAGCACATTTTGCTTTCAATTCCGTTAATTCCTTGGTATAATTATACCAAGGAGGTGATGGTATGGAACTGAAGATTAACGAGCCTTGGATCACAAGCAAAGTAAGGTGTCAGAATGGTTATGCCTATATCGACAAGCCTTTCTGGAATGCCGAAAAACAGTGCGCTGACCATAAACGCGAGTACATCG
>NZ_AUJZ01000027.1:0-28195 GCF_000424485.1 Butyrivibrio sp. WCD2001
ACAGTGAAAAAATATATAGAAAGCCAGCGCACGGATGACCACAAAAGAAAATATGAAAGAACAGGACGATACAGCAAAGCGAAACGCTGAGGGCCAGCGATTCATCCCCCACCGACTATGTCGGAAGGAGTTTTCTCGCTGATACATCATAAAACAACATGCTATTCCCAAAATAAATATAAGACCGATAAACTTTATAACACTTTTCGGAAAATCATAAAGATTACCATTCATGTCTGTCCAACCCATGTAACTAAATACTGTCTTTTTCTCTGTATCTGCTATATCCCTGGCAATGTCCATAAATTTATTGCCCCTGCGCTCTGCATCCTCCAGGACATTCCAATACTTATCTACATCGAAGGATGCAATATCCACATCATCACTTTTCAAGCGTTTACGGTCAACAACTTTTTTAAAAAAAACATGTGATTTCTTCTGCTGCAAATGATTACACGTGTCATTTAAAAAAATAAAGACTCTACCATTATACTGAATAGAAAATTTGCACACAATCATTATCGACTGTGTGCAGATAAGCTCGTAAAAAACCAATCATGCTGATATTCGATGGTTTTTATTCCGATTTACTGTTCCAACACTTTAAGATCAGATCTCTCATATTTTTTTTGACCTTTGAGGCTTTTCTTATACTTCCAGCATCTTATAGCATCATCCAGCGAAGCACCTTTGTTATCTGCAAAGAAATCCCTGATATAGGTATTATACTCAAACTGCTTTCCAATAACGGTCTGCCCCTGCTTTGCTGTTCTTTTGATCTCATAATAAGCATCAATGGCATCACCATATGTTTTCCCAGAATTCGCTTTGAGCCATTTTTGAAATGTCACATTGAAAGAAAATGACTCTCCTATTTTGCTCTTAAAAAAGGCTCTATGAACCTCCGAACAAATAATGTTCTCTTCAATTTTACTGGTCTCTGTTATAGTGGTTATCTTTGCCTTTCTTTTAGTAGATGCTGTCCCCGATGAATTCTTGATTTTCCCCGTATCAAGATAGTATGCAATCCTCTCAGTAAGCTCTTGTTTTCCGCCGGAAGCAGGCAACCCGTTATCGTGGCAGAACTTTACAAGTTCTTCCTTCAGGTAATAATATTCAAGAAAATCTTGTCTCTTTAATCCCAACGTTAGTGTAGGTCTTTCAGACATACTGTCCTCCAATATCTTCCAATTTTATCCTCTACTACTACGATGTTAAAAACATTGTTTAGTATCAAGTTTGGAAACCCTTCTTTTTATGAATCATCACAATGATTGCAGCAATCACAAAAACTGAATTGCTTACTATCGTCTGTCTAAGATTTCCTCCAGTGCTTGATGCTCTATCAGCAATAGATTTCCCAGCTATTAGTCCGTACTTCGATAGTGTCATAAAATCCAAAGCAGCATGAAGAATAATCATTCCAAGTAGATTCTGCCACTTAACATATATTGCACACATCAATAATCCAAACATTGTATTAGCAAGAACCTGAATCAATGTCGCCTTAATATTCCCGTTCGCAAAATAGTTTCGAAAATGATATATCCCAAAAAACAGTGCTCCCAAAACTACGGATAGTACAGCTCTCTTTCCCTCTATACCAAGCCTATCCATGATAAGTTGCGTTACAGTTCCTCTCATGAACAATTCCTCAGAAAGGCCAATCATAAGGACAAAACAAATATAAAAAAAGATCTCAGTTACTGATTTAAACCTGGCAAAACCATTAATTGTATCCACTATAGTTACAACAGTTCCCATAATTGATATAGCCAATATTATTGCACCTGATAATAGACTGTTACCTAAATTTCTAAATGGTTTTTTTAATGAATCCGTTGTTCCTATGATAAATGCTATGAAAAATGACGGCAAAACCTTGGTTATTATCTCCCTAACAAAGAACGCCACATTAGATGCCCCAAACGATAACCGAAATATCTTTATAATTTGCCATATTGCCTCATGTATAACCAAATCTAAAACAAATGCTACTATAATTGCCAGCACTGTATGATTTTTGAAAAACTTCTGCATTACCTTTTGTACCTCTCAGTGTTTTTGTTATTTTTAAGATATCATGCAATTTGTACCTTAGTACATTTTACTGTAATATATCTTCACAGTAGTTCCCTTTTCCCGTTCAATCCTCTGAGTCTTATTTCTTCCAACTGCTCCACCGATAAAGTTCCTGCCTTGTAAAGCTTGAGATATTCATTCTCTATAGAGCTATTGAAAATCAGAAGATCATCGGTATTGATTGTCACCTCAACGCCATTTTCAACCAGCGTCTTTATTGGATGATGCTCATAATCTTTGGCATAGCGAAGCATCACATTGCTCGAGGGACAAACGTTGAGCTATATGTGATTATCCGCCAAAAATCGCATGGTATCTTTTGATGTGGCAGCACCAATCCCGTGATGAACTTCATCAAGTCCCAGCACTTCAACTGCTTTTCTTACATCATCTGCAGATCCCGACTCACCAACATGTATTATCTTAGTAAGTCCGTAATGTTCAGCTTTTCGATACAGGGGAATAAAAGCTTCAAATGGTCGAATATTCTCGCCGCCGCAGACATCGAGTGACTTAAAGAATCCTGTCTTTATATACTCATCAATTGAATCTGTCGCAGAATCGATATCGCACGCTGATATATAGGTAAGTTCCGGTTGTGAGAAGATTCTGCTTAACTGTAAGCTTCCCATCAAGAACTGAATTCTGAAAAACGATTCCGATTTCTTTTCTGATGGAATCATCTTCTCTTCCAAGCTCGTGTCCCATAACAAGGACTTCACCTGATGACTTTGGAAGTATTGTGCTCAGCATATTTATTGTCGTTGATTTACCGGCACCGTTTTCTCCAAGGAACGCAAACAGCTCACCCTGCTTTACGAAAAAAGAGATATTATTTACGGCAGTCATTTCCCCCACAAAAAAGCACAACTCAGGTGAGTTGCACTTTTCGTAAGGTGAAATACATTTTTTAGTTTCAGGACAAATCCAGACGCCCCGAAATATAGTATTTGTAATGCTTTTTCTTGCAATATTCTCTTATTTTATTGCTCAATTTTTTATCCTTGGTGTATTCCAGCAGATAGCATTTTTTATGGGCACGTTTTACAGTCTTTAAGTATTTTTTGAAATATTTCGTTTCATCGGAGTCGTTTTTCCCAAACTTATTCTTATCATAATCAATTATTTTTGAAAAAACCGTCTCCTGATTTACACCATCAAGAATCCCGTTAAGGTTGCCATTTTTCTCGTAATATTCTGTGATGAAGGTATCTCCTCCATTGATTATGACTTTTCCCTTTTTGCTAAGACCTTTGAGAATATTTTCCACACCGGCATATATGTTTTCAGTATGATACAGATAATAAACATCGATATTATCTACAAAAAAACCATCTACTCCGGTTTCATCTATCTCCGTAGAAAGCTCATTCAGGATAAAATTCTGCCATTTCTCCGTTGAGACATCGACCCATTTTTCATCAGGCCAATTAACATACACACCAAGTGTTATATCTTCGAATCTGCTGTAATAATCCCGATAATTCTCTATAGCTCCGACATTGATATAGCTGTAGACTTTATGTCCCTTTTTCTTTAGCTTCTTAATATCTTTTGATGAAAAGCCATTCTGAACATCGAGGACAATTGTCTTATAATCCCCGAACTTTTTCATGGCACTCTTTCCGGCATTTACCGATAGAAAAACGCCGTAATCGTAAGCAAATTTATTCCCGGCACAAACATTCATGCTAAACACTCCCATAAAAAAGCATACGCACAATGTCAACACCAGAACCCTTCGGCTTAAGTTTCTTTTAGCCACACTTATTAAATTCCCCATGATAAACCTTTTCATTCTCCTCACATATATTATTATTTGCCCGTAATTATTTTACAAAGCATAATCTGAAATGTACATAAGCTATTCATTAAAACTCTGAAATGAAATATTAGCCACTTCATATAAAAAACTCCTTATAACAAAAAAGTGTTCACGAAACCAACCGTTTTTGTGAACGCACATTAATGGAGATTTTCTACTATTATAATAAAGTGCTTTTATGATAGAAGCCAAAAGAAGATAAATCATATAACACTTTCAATTAATTGCACTGTTTCAGACAATCCACCCTCAGTCCTGATCTTATCAGATATTTCCATTGCATTTTTGCTTTTTTCATCATACGTATCTTGCATCTGAACAATGGAATTATAGATATTTTCTTCAGTCAGCTCCTTTGCTTTCAATGGTTCCGTGGCCACATTTAAATTTCTAAGCTGCATTGCAAATCCCATCTGGTCCAGCACATGAGGAACCGGTATAGACGGTATTCCATAGATCATGGTTGCAGCAGATGTTCCAAAACCACAGTGATGAATCACGAAGCTGCACTGTTTGAAGAGCCAGCTGTGAGGAACACTCCCAACAGATATCATTGTTTCCGGAAGTTTATACTCTTCAAGTGATTTTTGAAAGCCTTGTATGATTGCCCTGCATCCCGCCTTTTGAAATGCTTTGACAAACATATCCAGTTTATCCGTTTCTGCTTTATCTTCGAATGACATTGCGCCGAGTGCGAGCAGAACAGGCTTTTCACCACTTTTAAGAAAGGCTGTTAATTCCTCACTTGGCGAATATACCTCCTCTTCTTCAAACCAATAGCCTGTCAAAATATGCTGGTCTTCCCAATACGGGCTTCTTGTCACAACAAATTTACTTATGGGGATCAGGTCGAGTTTTTGAGACATCAGGGAATCACCGACTCTCATCGCTTTAAGACCATAAACCTTTCTGATCTTGTTATATGGCTTGTTTATCTGTTTACCGATCAAGCCCCCGATAAGCTTATTAATAAATGTCTGCGGCTTTTTCTTTTCGGGGATCATTTCAATCTGCAAAGTCACGTTTACTGTGGGAATATTCAAGGCCTCTGCTTCTACTGCTCCCATCTGACTGTGACTTACTATGATAAGATCATTTCCTTTGCATGCCTCATATATTTCATTCGTTGAATTCTGAATGATCTTAAATATGAAATTCATTGTCCTAAGCATGCTAAGGGCAGCATTTGAACTTTTACCTCTGATAACAGCTGCTTCCATCTCTATATCAATATCAGGTCCGACGGGAAGAAAAGAAATACCCGATTCTTCAATAAGTTTTCTCCAACAGGGATGAGAACCGAGTTTAACATCATGTCCGTTTTTCTTAAGAGCCCTTGCAAGATATATGTACGGTTGGATATCTCCTCTTGTTCCCATTGTGAAAATGATAGTTTTCATGAAATATATAACTCCTAACCTGCTGCATTATATAAAAATATAATATTCAATCAGAATGCTACCCCCATAATAAACTTATAAACAGGTATCACTTCTATGGTAAGACCATCTTTCGTAATCGTACGTTCTTCCTCATTAGTAACTATAATAAGGCGTCGTATCCCCTTTGTTTTCTCTGCAAAAGATACAAGACTCTTAGTCTCTCTGTCTTCTGCTGTCTCTAAACTATACACAACCTGAATAGCACAGTTTTCTTCAGGAATAAAGAAATCAATATCTATTCCCGTCTGCCTGGATTTGAAATAATATACTTCTTCAAACCTACGCTTTAAATATACCGCAACTGCATTCTCTAATAGCGCTGATGGTTTATCTACAAGGAACAATGACAAAATGCCATTATCATAAAAATAAAACCTTGGAGTGCTCTCTTTTTCTGCAAACTTCGAGACATAATTCCTGTTTCTGAACAGGAGATATGCGTTTTCAGCATACGAAACGTAGTCAATCATCGAATCTGTTGATGTCTTAATTCCTGTTGCTTTTACATTTCCTGCCAGCGTATTGAAAGATATTTCATGCATCACTGTTTCAGCTATTTTCTTTATCATAAGCCTGAGGGCCATCTTATTATTCACTTTTTCACGCTCTATAATGTCTCCAAGGAGAACCTTCTCATAGACACTCTTTATATATTCTCTTTTGTTGGATAAAAGCTGCGCTTCAGGAAAGCCACCACTCAAAATATATTCCTGGCATCCTCTGCGAACTTTGGCAGCTTTAGAAGTTGTCAGAAATGCCTTTTCATCATGAGCTATCTCCTTGTAATCCAGTGACTCACTAAGAGAAAAAGGCATGATCATTTTGGACAAATATCTGCCTCCAAGAGCCTTTTCCATTTCAGAGCTAAGCATCTTAGCATTGCTTCCCGTAATGTATACATGCTTTTTCTGATCAGCCATTCTTCTGGCAAAATGTTCCCAGCCGTCAATGATCTGAATCTCATCAAAGAAATAGTATAACTCTTTGGCATCCGTGAGCTCATAAGCAGTCTCTACGATGTCATTAAAGTCATCCTTTGAAAACCCCAATAGTCTGTCATCCTCGAAATTGACATAAATTATCTGAGACCAATCGCATCCTGCTTCAACAAGTTCTCTGGCTATTTTATATAAAAGTGTCGATTTTCCCGCTCGTCTAAGCCCGACAAGAATATAATTGACATTCTTTTCGAAGTCATAGTCACGTTCTATGATTTCAGCACTTTGAATTATCTCAATCTGATCAAGGATGACCCGTTTCAATATATTATGATTCATGTCCGCCTCCGGTTATCATATTGATACGATGTTCTATGTTGATTTTATCGCACGCACACGACAAAATCAAGAATATTTATCTTGTCAAAAAGATAAACAAGTAATTCCACAGAGCTCATACTCGTTTTCTGACCATGTATCTATAGGAGATTCATTGTGCTGTATAAGAGCTTCAAGCTTATCAAGAGACTTGTATAGCTTTGCTTCCTTAGTTTCCTGCGCATCCATCTCTTTGTATAGCTCAGATATATCTTTAGATAATTCCTCTGGCAAAGATTGCACCTTCTTTATATATGTAAGAAGAAGTAATGCTGTATGCAATTAAATGCCGGAAAGACAGGTGATACAAGGTGAAATAAATAATTCATTTCAACGCAGAGTTTTTTAATAATTATTTCATAGATATTTACTTATGAGAATTTGCGGAATTTAGTATTATAGTTATGACAATCTAGTTAATATAAACCATTTATCTCAGGAGGTAATTATCAATGAATAAAAAATCTGCTTTTGAAGTATACCTGTCTGCGGTTTTTAAATGGGGTATTACTGCACTGGTATCGGCCTGTATGTTTGCTACAGCAATGTTCATAGTAGAAAAGACAATTGGCTTTTATCAGGTTATCCCTTGGATCGCAGTAATAATTTTCAGTATCATGGATGTGTGTTTCTTTATTACAGGAATGCTGATTCTGAAGTCTTCATTTGATGAAGATGGATATTTAAAAGATGGAAAACTTCAAATAGGAAAGATTTTCTGCTCAGTTGTTCTTATCCTTCAGTGGAACTACATTATTTACATGGTTCCGACCAGAACATTCTGGGGATTTTTATGTTTCTTCCTGATACTTATCGGATTCTTTATGGATATTAAGCTACTGTCCGTTACCGGTAGTATTTGTATTGTTTCTATGTTTATTGCATGGTTTGTCAGAGGCACAGCTCTTTTGCCAGTAAAAGACGAACTCTTTATTACAGATGTAATCATGTGTGTTGTAGGCCTTGTGCTTTCGTTAGCCGGCCTTGTAATGTTCTTATTCTTTGTTTCACACTTTTTGATTACTGCCAAAAAGGATGAGCTTGAAGAGAACAACAGGCGTGTTACAGGTGTTATGGATGCTGTTCGTTCAATATCTTCCAAGATGGTAACTGCAGGAACAACTCTTTTGGATATCTCATCAAGTGAGAGCGCTTCAGCAGAAGAGTTATCAGCAACAAGTGATGAGCTTGTTAAAAACAGTAATATTCTTGGTAATAAAGCAGATGAGAGTATGGCAAACTTGTCAGAGCTTAATGATTGCGCAAGCATTGTAGAAGAAAATGTTGAGACTGTTGAGAAGACATCTGACAACCTTCTTAAGAAGTCAAAAGAAAATGAGAAATCATTAAATGATCTTCAGGGAATAAATTCGGAAGTTTCTGATTCTATGGCAGTTACAACAGATATTGCAGACAGACTTCTAAAGGCAGTAGAAGAAATTGGAACAACGCTTGAACTTATTCAGGGAATTTCGTCATCAACAAGCCTTCTTGCTCTTAATGCTTCAATTGAGGCCGCAAGAGCGGGTGATGCTGGAAAGGGATTTGCTGTTGTAGCAACTGAAGTTGGTAAGCTTGCAGAAAACACGCAGAGCTCACTTAAGGACGTTGGTGCAATAATTGAAAGAGTTCAGAAGAACGTAGAAGAGATTACAGGACAGGTTGAGATAAATGCCAATAAGCTTGCTGAACAGAATGAACAGTTTAAGACAGTATTTGGCGACATAAGTGAAATGACTACAATGCTGAATGATTCGGTTAATGCAATTGAAGAGATGAATGAGGCACATAAACGCCAGTCAGAAATCATCAGAAAAACTGTTGAGATTAACCAGAATATCGCAGAGAGTATCAGAAGTGAGAACGAGCAGTTTGTGGCTATCAGTACCATGGCTGGAAATAATGCTACAAATACTGAGCATGTTGCACAGCAGGCTAGTGCAATCAATGACATGGTTGATGAGATTAATCGTCTTCTAAATAATTAAAAAGATGTGAGTGTCAAAAGACTGTGCCTTCTAAAAAAGAGGGCACAGTCTTTTTCTATGTGCGCCTAGCGGCGCACGTTTCTAACGGGTTAAAGTCCCGAATCCGCCCGGTAGTGGGAAGGATATAGCCGAAAGCAAGGGTGTCTATACCCCATCGCCAGTCAGGCGAGTTGAGATTCCAAAAACAGATGGTGGTGTGCGCAAGCTTGGCATAGTGGGTTGTTGGCTTCAATTTCCTGGCACAATCTTACGAAGCCCCAATAACTCATTCCATACATCCTGGCTCCGTCCTGATAGGAAACAAAGTTCCTGGATCTGCCTTCACAATATTTGTCTAAATCAACTGGTGGTGGTTTTGGTCGATTCATCTTTAAGCCTCCTTCTTTGGTGGCCAAGATGTGTAAGAAAAGAAGAATATAAAAAGGACATACACATTCTTCTTTTCATTTGAAAAATGTATATGTCCTAATATAGTTAGATTTATTTATTGCTTCTGGAGTCAGGCAAGATAACCGGTATTATCTTCTCATGATCAACTGTTCCTCATGAATCTGAATCATTTTTTGCCACATTTTGACAACACTAAATGACTCCAATAAGCGAATAGAGCGGAAGTCCGCCAGGTACAATCTCGGTACTGAACGCCGTAGAAGGCCGTTGGGCTCCAAAGAAATCGTAGTACTTTTATGGCACGCTTGGATTTATTTGGACGATTTTACCTCTCCATGGCCAGGCTATATACTGTAATAGTTTCAGCTTCTGCAGTTTGTTAAACACTTTTTCCTTTGATGCCGGAAAAAAAGAAGTTTTTATTACTATCATGGCTTTACAAATCTCCATCACTTTTCACTCTTATACCACGGATGAGTCCCAACTATTTCAAACCCAACCGAGCAGGCCAGTCTCATCGAAGCTTCATTCCTTATATCACAGTCCCATACCGGAGTTTTTCCTCTTCTTAAAATTTCTTCTACCATTTCAGCGGCAACAATCCGTCCGTACCCTTTTCCGCGACATTCCTCTGCTGTCTCTACGCCGATATCCACATACTCTTTTGATACACCTGAAGCAAATGCACAAGCCAACATCCGTCCTTCCTCAATCAGGCAATACCCGAAACCGTTCTTAAAAAACTCTTCTCTATTTGGCCATGAGAAAGAAGGGATGATCCTTCCCTTCATCAATTCATAATTATCGTGTGATATTTCCTTGAGCTTAGCATCCAGCGTGTGCGGAATAATGTCTTTTTTTCCTTCAAACTCAAAAATATACCTCTCGTGTTTAGCAACCGTTGGAGTTCTCAGTATCATCTCCTCTAAGTGAGAGTCGTTCTCGGTTTGAAGTGCCATACGTCCCGAATGACCTTCCGGAGGATCCTGCATCAACTTCATAGTTTCTTCAATAAAGTTCTCGTCATAACTCCCCAGGATATTGGCGAATCCGCAATAATGCCACACTAATGCTGCTGTTGGTGCCTCGTCATCATCGACAAATATCTCGCCCGTTTGAATCCCCTCTAAAATGGACAGTGGGTATACTTTCTCTATTCTGATCTGATCAACCAAATGGTTGATTTTTCTGTAATCTGTAAGTTTTATCATTATTCCTTATTCCTTCACTTGCAGTTCAGCAATTGATATGTAGTGTTTTACCATAAAGTTCTCAGAAGCCTCTTTTTGTAGCATCTCCATGTGATCTTTATTCCATGCATCCAGCTGCTTTGGTGACATTGATGCCCCTACGCCTCTGCAGGCCCGCATTCTTCCATGCCATCCCTCTTTTGTGAACGGAATGTCAACTCTGAATTGCTCTTGCGATAATAAATCAAAATACCTCAAGTACTGCTCCGGCACCCAGACAGGATAAACTGTATCACCATAAGCTGTCCAGTTTGGATTATGCTTTAAAATGATCTCTTCACTTTTACCTGCTATCGGATCTTCATATGGAAGCCACCCCATGTAAAGAATCAGAAATTTGCCTTTCGATTTAAGCATTCTTGCAAAGTTTGGCGCCGTAATATCATGGTCAAAGTACCATATGCACTGGCATGCCGTTATCACATCAAATGTATTATCAGGAAAAGAAACTTCTTCTGCCCTGGATGTAAAGAAATCGATCTTCATCCCGGCTTCCTCAGAAAGTTCTTTTGCCTGCCTGATCTGATTATCGGCAATATCAGTTCCCGTCCACTTCGCGCCGTACTTATACATGTTCCTCGGAAGTACCCCTGTGCCGGTTCCTATATCAAGTATCCTCTGTCCGTCCTTACACAAACCCAGCTGCAAAATGTACTCATAAAACTCCTGCGGATAAATGTCCCTGTACTTGGCATAATCCTCTGATGTTTTGCCCCAGTCAAAGGGCCTTCCTTTATCAATATCCTGAATTATCATCAGCCTTCTCCAGCATCATCACATCATAACAGAGATAATCTCCATTCTCTGTTTCAATCCTGTTATACTCGATCTCTTTATATTTCTTACATCTTCCAGATTATTCTGGTCAGCCAAAAGTATTTTCACTTTTCCCTCCTTAGTACCCCATTGCTGTACGTACTTCGCTCATCTTTTCTTCTCCCATAAGAATGCTTAAGAGAGAAAATGCAACTCCCGGAGCAGTCTGTGGACAATATGATGTGATGATATTATCTGTCTGAACGATAGGCTCATTTATTACCTCAACACCATATTCACCTAGTTGTTTCTGCCTGTTTCCACCATTTAAGTGATATATTGTTGCTTTCTTTCCTGTCAGGATTCCACTATGAGCAAGTGCCAGAGCTGCAACGCAGACAGACGCTATAGGTTTATGCTGGCTGTTAAACCCTCTTATTAATTCAGATACTTCTTCGGAAAAAGCTTCATCATAAAATCCATATTCTTCAAATCCGCCCGGAATAGCCAACGCATCATAATCTTCTATTTTCACTTCATTTAAAAGTGTATCTACTGTAACCGGAACTCCAAATGTACTCACAACAGTTTTGCTCCTGTCTGGTGATAATAAAATGAGATTCCGTTCTCTTTACACTGTAACCATACCTTCTCTACCCATTTATAATCGCAGACCCTTGCATTTGCTCCTGACTCTCCACCTACGGAAACCTCCTCGATGAGCGGTCGCCCATCGGTACGCTCAGGTCTTTTAGTAATCATAAAGAATGTACAATCTGAACGCTCATGCATCATTTCCCAGGCATCTTTTCTCCATCCATCTGCATCGGGATGAAAAAAATCTGAAGAAAAACATGTATAAATGTGTGACCCGCATGGAACCTTATACATGCCCTTATACTGTCCTGACCTTAGTTTTCGTATTGGGAGATTAAAGTTATCTGTCTTATGAAGGACTGTAGGGTCCTTTCCTATGGACTCATCTCTACGGTAAACATAACAATGTAGGCACCCTGTACTTGCTCTGGTGCATCCATGCCACAGATTCCAGTTAAGTGCCAGCGGAGGCCGTGGATCATTGTGTTTTTCCTCAAAAAACGATAATTGCTCCATCATGAAAACCATCCAGTTAGATATGAATCACTCCCCACTATCCCAAACTCACAGCCCAAATGCAAAGATTTTCATCGTAACTATTCATTCTTTCACTCCGCAGGCCAAACATCGCCTATATTAAGCCCTCTATCTATAAGCCATGCATCCTCTACAGATACAAACTTTGTCTGGCCCTCTTCGTTTTCAAGTGTTACTGAGACCTTTGGCTTTTCTCCTGGCGCGAGCTCCTCGCAGCCAAAGTCCCCATCAAAAAATTGCTTTATCTTCCACATGAATTTCTGCCTCACTTCTTTTTCTTGGGCTCAGGAAGCTCATCATACATTGCTTCCAAAAGATCTCTAAGAAACTTCTTATTATCAACATCATCAACAAGCAGCATCTTTTTTGCCCCTTCATAAGGAAGCTCCAGATCAGCGTCAGGCATCTTGTCTATGGCTGCCTTTACGTTCTTTACAAGGAAGCGGTCATCATAGATACCACCAACGATCTTGCCACGATAATAGATGATGTACTCGCCCATCATTGCCTTATATGTTATTTCATCAAGCCCCGAAAGCTGTTCTAAGATAAAATCCAGATACTCTTTAGTTGATGCCATACTTACCTCTTTCACTCATGTTTCTTAGAATAATAAATAAACTCGTTATCCCGTCTTGCTTCTATATACCCAAGCTTAGAATAAAATGCATTTGTTCTGACATTCCAAATATAAAGGAATCTTTTCCTCTTTTGAAAAGTGATGTAACGATTCCACAGAAACTGCAGCATCAAATATTCCATCTCCAAAGGGCACATCAAAGTATGACCCGCAGATTGTTGTAATATCCCTGTCCAATCAGATCATCTATATAGCAATCCAACTGCTTGTCATCTGACCAGTCATCGTTCCATGGTTCTATAGTAAACACACTTACAAACAGCTTTTTTATCGCTTCTTTTTGCTCAATTCCAATTCGCTTCAGTTCCATTTATAGGCACCTCTCAGCTTATCCGCTGTAAAATCCCCGTAACATCAACTCCCGGATGCGTCAGGTACATTCTGCAAATGCTCTCTGCAAGCTCTTCTGATATCTTTAGCTTCTTGGCAATTTCTTTATGCGTTTTTCCTTTATCTGTCATGTCCATTGCCTTGGAAATAATCCTGTCTATATCCTTTGGAAGCCTTGAATCCTGACCCGAGTTATCTATGACTCTTTTTCTAAACTCAAACTGTCCAGAGCCCGATATCTCAAGAAGGGCAAAAGACACTTCCTGCTCCGGTTTCCTTTTTCCACAGCAGCCAGGATTAAACCAGACCTGCCCATCTTTCTCTACCAGGCTGTATTTATGGCTGTGTCCATATATGATAATTGTTATCCCCGTCAGATCATCGTGAATTTTACCTTTGTTGTGAATAACATAGATCTTATTGCCAAGAAATTCTTCTATCGCAGTCTCCGGAAGATTTTCAGCCCACTCTTTATCCGCATTTCCTCTCACAACTGTAACGGGAGCAATCTCCTCAAGCCGATCAATGACTGCTTTATTATCTATGTCTCCGGCATGAATGATATGATCAACACCTTTAAAGCCATCAATCACTTCCTGCCTTAATAGTCCATGTGTATCTGAAAGGATTCCTATAAGCATCGTTTTTACCCTCTACTTAATCATTGCACGCTCTGTGTTTAACTCAAAACCAAATTTTCTATACAAGCCATCTTAAGGAGTCTTTGGATATCTTCCATTCTCATATTCTCTGCACCATCTATTATTCTGTAATCCATCATCCTTCGTACCTATACCCAGTTTCCAAATAGTATTCTTCAAGAAAATCTTTCATATACTCATGCCTCTTTTGGGCCATCTCCTTAGCTGCATCAGTATTCATTTCTTCTTTTAACAAAAGAAGTTTATCGTAAAAATGCTTTATGGAGTCTGACAAGCCCCTTCCAGCCTTCCCGCCATATGCAAATGTTCTGGCAATCCCTATCGCTCCAATGGCATCAAGTCTGTCTGCATCCTGGACAATCCTTCCCTCCAGTGTTTCGGGCCTTCTGCCTCTGTTATGGCTGAATGACACGGAATTAATAATTTTGCAGATCTGTTCTACCATTTCTGACGGAAGGCCTTTTTGTTCCATAAATGATCTGGCATTTGCATTGTTTTCTGTGCTGAAAAGCTTATAATCATCAGCGTCATGTAATAATGCAGCTAATGAAATTGCAAAACCATCTGCCTCAGGGTATGCTTCCATAAGTATCTGAGCGTTGTGATATACCCTCATGGTATGATCTGCTCCATGCCCATCGGAATTCCCTGCAAACAGCTTATTAACATACTCTATTGCTTCACTGATTATCATGTCACTGCTCATTTAAGTCTCGTCCTTCATCAATCTTTCTTAATGTATTACAATAGTTTATCCAACTCACAAAGAAGCTTCTACTCCTTTACATCAAGTAAGTCCTTAGCACGCTTATTTCATCCTGTGTCAGGTGTTTATCACCAAAAGATTTAACTCTGCAAAGATAATAATTATTGATGTTATGCCTGTGAATCAGATTGTAATAATCGCTTACTACTCCAATCTTACATATCACTTCAACCTCAGCACCCAGTTCCTCAATACTTGCTCTGTCGTTCTCTACTGCCTTTCGATACTCTATCATTAATTCAATACCTCATAGATATTTATTCACATGTATATCCTGGTCTTTTATATAAATACTGATCATCCGGAACAATGTTTTTATCCCATACTTGTTCTTTCCAGCTTTCCTCCGGAATATCTTTGATTGCAACAGAAATGCTCGTAGTCTTGCATCCAAGCGTCTCAGCGATTACTTCCGCAACTCTTTCCGCGCATTCTTTTTTCTGCTCTTCTGTTCTTCCTGAAAAGCACTTAATTTCAACGTGTGGCATTATCCTTTTCTCCTGCTTCATCAACTGGCTTTAGAACATGTTGAAAAAAGAAGTTTCTTTTCCTTCTTCCTTTTTGCAGCACAGAATATTTCCCTGAATAACCGGCTCTGCCCTGTCATAGTAATCAATCTTATAATCTGATAATACCGTTCTTACAGCTGTCAATATTGCCCCGTGAGCTACAATCATTATTTTTTCATCTTCAGCAAAATCATATTTATCCAGCGCTCTTTGAGCTCTTTCACATAGCTCTGAAATTGTTTCCATCTTATATTTGGGATCTTCCAGATTAAGCTCCGGATACCATACTTCGCCCTCCAGAAGCCCACAATCTCTTTCTATGAAATCATCGTCAAATACAATTTCATCCTTGAAGCCAGTCTTCTCAGCTATAATCTCAGCGCTTTGCTTTGCCCTGTCCAAAGGACTGGCAATCAATCTGTCAAATCTGACTTTGTCTCTAACCATCTGATCTGCAAGGTCCTTTATTTGCTGAATACCTACATCGTTCATAGGGATATTCATATGCCCTTGCATTCTTTTCTCGTTATTCCAATCTGTCTGTCCATGTCTTACAAGGTAAAAAAGCATTTCTAAACACCTCCAAAAAGCATAGTTCTAATATATCAGAAAAAAGAGCCATCAGACAGCAATTATTCTGTCAAATGGCTCCTTCCCACAACGAGGAAAATAATGATTTCCTGGTATCTATGACTATAAATGCAATAGGCAATTCCGAATCCGATTAAAAACACCACGGATCCAATTACTACCGAAGATAAGTCTTCAAAAGCTACAATCATAGCTTCTTAGTTATAAACTTTGATGACTGAATAGCCTCTATTAAAAGCTTAACTTCCGCAAGTTCAAACTCTCTACTTGAATTGATTACGTATTATTCCGTGCCTATAAAATATTAATCATTGAATCTAAGGAATTTCTTTTCTTATTGCCTAAAAGACTTTTAAAATCATCAGAGCGATATCCTAAATCCAAAAAACAGATAGGATAGATATTTTTCTGCAAATTAAAGACTCTTTGTGTTTGCTCAACATCATTGACTCCAGCCCAACAAGTATCTAATCCAATATCAGTAGCAGCAAGCATCATATGTGTTGCAACAATTGTTCCATCCATTAAATAACTGTTTCCACCCTGAAAATTACTAGCAGCATCCTTGTCAGCACATACCAATATAACCATAGGTGCTCCATAACGGCAAGGATGAACACTATCCATTTTTTGAAGTGCTTCTTCACTTTTTAATATATATATGCGTTGTGGCTGCTTATTGAAAGCAGTTGGCGCCATACGTCCCGCTTCTAAAATATATTTAACCTGTTCTTCATTTGGTTTCTGATTACTGTACTTACGAACAGACTCTCTTGATTCTATAACTGTCTTAAATTCCATCTATAAATCTCCTTTTTTGCTTTGTTAATACAACTCCTATAACAGATATAGAAATTCCCCCAAGAACCCAAAGGTCCAACATAACATAGCAAATTTCATAAATGGTTTCCTCCTTCATTTGAATCATAATTCATTATACGGGCTAATTTTTTTAAATGTCAGTAAAACTTTTTCATAACACAAAAAGACCAGCCGAAGCCAGTCTAATTGTTTTAGTATCTTTTATGATATGTTCAAACATGTCAGCATCTGTTATAGTGATCAGAGACAGTCGAGAGCCTGGGATCTATTCTAGATGTGATCCCCTAACCGAGCCACACGGCTGTCTTTTTAATTTGTTTTATCTATCCAGCACCTTCTTTGTATTGCCGTGATGCTTGCTGTAATATGCTATCGCTGTACCAGCTATTAAACTTTCTCCAATTCTGCAAATATTTCATCGCTAATATCTTCGACAATCACATTGTAATGATGTCTCAGCCCTGATATAGCCTTTGATATCAATGCATAAAACTGTCTCACGTTTTTGAGCTGAAGTTTTCCTGTACATTGAACTGCATTTCCAAATGCTATTACTTATATATGGCACCTGCACAATCAGCTGCATGATTGACAGCTTTATAGCTCATTCCGTAATACTCGATTGCCATAGTGATAGTGATGAATGACTTCTGAGCAAATAGAAGATCCTCATCATCTATCTGATCTGAGAACATCCATATTGTTCCAAACATAATCATCCCTGCCTTTCTTCCAGCTTCTTTTTCTCTCTGTTACCGTTTGTCTGGTACATTCCGGCAGGCTGATGGAAATTCTCTATCCAGAATAAGCTTAAGCGTATCACTATCAAATGAATCAAGATCCACGACAGCCTTCAGCTTTTTCTCCACTTCAATGCTGGCATTCAGGTTATACTCTCCTGTCGTTTTTCTTTTTTCAATTTCCGTAAGAATGCCTCGCAGCTCTTCCAGCTTGGAGGTAACATCCTTCATCTCTGATAAATATGTATCCTTGTCCATCTTCCCACGTTTGTACTGTTCATCCACGACCACATGGTCATCGTCAAGCTCCATCATTAGCTTCGCCGTCTCCTGGTCAATCTGTGTGTAACTATTCTTGTCATTCTTCGAAGCAAGAAAAACAGATGTTGGACCATCCGCACCACCGATAATTGTCACATCCGATTCAGTTTTAGCTCCGCAGCCCTCAAACACAAGGGCAAACATTAGCATAGCTACGATAAAAATCTCTTTTCGTCTCATTGTTTCTTTTTCTCAGCCATTCTCTCTTTTATTACCACCACAACAGTTCCAACCGCGACAACTACAAACGCTATAAAGCCATAAACCATCATGAGAGCCGCACCAAAAATCGGCGCTTCAGAATTAGCACTGACAAAATAGTAGTAATAATACGTGTAAAGAACCATTCCCACTACCGTGGATGCAACAAGCATCAGAGAAGAAATCACATACTCCTTCATGCTTTTTGCAAGAAACATATTCATAACTCCAAGTGCAACAATTATGATAAGTAAATACCTGCTGATAAGTGTTCCTCTCAGCTGATCTACTATGAAGAACATAATAAGCGGTATCAAATTCAGCCATTTCAGATATCTCATAATCCCATCCTCATGCTGACGATTCCGTCTTTCTCTCCAACCTCTTCGAAGCCCATACGCTTATACAGCTCGTATCCAACCTTCATCACTTCAGGCTTGGTAGTAAAAGTAACTTCCTTAAATCCAAGCTCTTTTGCCTTATCAAGCATGGTATTGAGCATTACTCTCGCATAGCCTTTACCGCGAAACTCAGGCTTGATGAATAATCTCTTGGCTTCACAGATAACATCATCAATCTTCCTGATAGCAATGCTTCCAACAGGAGTCCCGTCCTCGCTTCCAAGGAGCAGTGCTCCACCTTTGTAATATCCATCCAGATCAGCAAGCTCCTTGTCAAAAGAGACAAAGCAGCTCTCCGCACCTTTTATCTGGGAATACTCTTTGAAAATCTCTTTTATAACTTCGTTGTCGTTACAGACCCCAACATTAAACTCTGACATTTTTCATACACTCCTCTCGTTTATTATGCAGGATAAAATGGGCACTTCTCTCTTATACATTGCTGATTCCGGGAATAGAATTCGCATTCCTGCTCCTCGTACTCCAGCTTTACATCATAGTGCTCATTCACATATTTTATGCCATTCTTAAAGGCAATCATGGCGTCTCTTTTGCAGCAGCGAGGACCGTTTATCTCCCCAAGGTCGCTGAGAGCCGCCGATGTGAGCCGCATATGATTTCCCCAGGTACCATCAACAGACAAAGGCCCAGTTCCATCAATTATGGAAAGAGTTGCACCGATTGATGTTACAGCACCGCAGACTCCCCAAAGTCCACACATTGCTCCAGACATCCTAAGTCCTTCTCTGATCAGCTTTTCAAGGGCTTCATCAAGATCTATGTCGCCACCGGCATTCTTGAATGCCACCAAAAGACATGCTCCATCAAGTATGTGGTGTTCCGGTCCGTGGATACTCACATACTCCTTCTTTGCCATTCTCTTAAAAATGACAACAGGGCTTGTACCCTCTTCGTTCTTTATATCATCAACAATAAGTCGGGCTTTCATTTCCATTTCATTCATCAGTTTTCACCTTACTATCTTGCTAATAATTTTCCCAACTTCTTCATCAGCTGTCAGGTCATAGACCATCCTGTAACAGTCAAGAGCCTGCTGTGTGTCGCCTGCTTCATCGACCTCCTGTGCCGCTTTGTAGAGAAGCGCCAATGTAACTGGATTCGCCTCGGTTGGAATATCATTTTCTTTCCATCTATGCTCCTTGGCGCCGGGGCAAAGCTCTTAGCCTCAGCTTCAGACATTCCTAGCTTCTCTGCAAATGCCATGGCGAGCGATGCAGAACAGTTATTTCCGTTTCTGTGATTTGCTCTTGCTTTCATTTCCATTTCATTCATGTTCAAATCCTCATCAAAACTCGTTTTTATGCTTTTCAAAAAACTCAAAGTAAGTCCTTACTCCCTCAAGCTCCGTCCACTTTTTGATATCTACTGGCCTTTCATCAAGGTCATAAATCAGTGCACCTTTTAACGCCAACAAAAATGGGGAATGTGTTGCTATTATAAACTGGCATCCAAAGAACCTTGCTGAATTCTGGATAAACTCAAGCAATTCCAACTGCCTCTGAGGCGAGAGTGAGTTTTCAGGCTCATCCAACAGATAAAGTCCATTATCTTTAATCTTTTCGGAGAAATATTGCAGAGCACTTTCTCCATTGCTGTGCTCTATAATGTTATTTCCAATCGTATCTCTGACATACTTTGACTGTGTCTTGGATCTGGCATCCACAACTTTCTTGAGCAGCTCATAATCATCCAATGATTTCATCTGAAACTTTGAATGCTTATTCTCAATCCATTCATCAAAAGCCTGCTCTCTCTTCCGGTCAACGCCATCGTTCAGTGCTCTTAAGTTGAGCATAAAATCAAATACATCATCACTTGTAATCATCCTGATTTCTTCAGGTCTGCCTTCATGTGGCATCTCAAAATCACACATACCGATATAATCACCAAAGAAACTACTTCTGTTGAACAATGTATCTCTTTCGGCTTTCATTTTCTCTGCCATAAGGTTCAGGGCTGTGCTCTTTCCTGAGCCATTGTTTCCATACAAAATCGTTATTTCAGAAAAAGACAGCTCCCGCAGCTCATTCTCTGCGAACACCCCAAACGGATAGAACGAGGTATAGCACGTTCTTCTTATATAGTTTACAAACTGCTCTTCATTTTCCACTCCTGGAAACTTAAATGAGTCAATATATCTCATTTTAAACCTCAAAATCCAGGCAGCTTCTGATCTTGGTATAAGGTCTTACCTTGGAATCAGCTACAGCTACGTGCTCAGGATGAACTGAATATCCCTTAAGTGCCTCTACGTTCTCAAAAGTTGAATCCAACATAAGGTCTGCATTTGAAGACTCAAGGCCGTTGATATTAACCTTGATATCAACGATTCCAGGGATCTTGCCCTTTAATCCTTCAAGGCCTTCCTTGATTCCCTGCTTAATTGTCATCTTTTCTTCTGCAGAAAGTTCATCCTTAAGTGTCCATAAAATCACATGTTTAACCATTCTCGTTCCCCTTATCCTTTCCATCAATTCCTTGTTCCGCTCAAGCGCATCATAAATTCCATCCTCAGAGAGCACTCCGCGCTTCAGATCTTTTGGCAAAAGCCCCTCTTCATCCAGGGCATAATCATCTTTCCAATCCTGGCTGGAATAATATTCATCAAGTTTCTTGATCTCTGTCTGATATTCCAAGAGATCTTGTGGTGCTTCCTCAGCGTTATCCATTCTTCTCAAAGCTTCATCCAAGATAGATTCCATTTCATTTATACGCTTTATAGCATTCTCAACCTTATCCATCATGAGTCACCTAAGCATACGCTCTACTATTTCTTTAGTCTCGTCACTGATTCCCTCGAGGTCCTTCATAGAGATAACCTCATATCCCACCAATGATGCCAGATGCATATGAAAGTTGGATCTTCTGACATCCTGCAACAGAACTCCTGGATTCTTCTTATCTTTTTTGATCTTCTTTTCAAGCTCCCAGAACTTGTCAGATGCAAGTCCGTCACCGCTAAGAAACTCGATATATTCTTTAATCAACTTTTCCATGTAGTTTTCCTGCCAGTCAGGAAGGTTCTTTCTGAAAAGCTTCCAATCTTTTTCATTTACATCCATGCTCATCACCAAATATCCCCATCTCTGCATTCGCAGGCATAATCAAAAACCGGAAACCACTGAAACTCAGAGTCTCCTTTCAAATACAACGGATGTCTGGGATTCCCCCATCTGGTCGTACTTCCAAGGTGGTACCACTCAGCCTCTTTTATAATGTCCTGAATGTCATAAAGCGTGTTGCCAAGATAATCCCTTGAATCAATGAGATCTCCCCAGGCAGCCCAAACCTTGTCAATGAAGTAAGATTTCTGAAGAGCATCCAGAACTTTGAGATTTTTCTCGATAAGTTTTTTGTCCGCCTTGGCAGGCAGATCGTCGGGGTTCGTTGCCCTTAGCGGGTAAAGATTCGCCATGATCCATCCATCACAGGTAGGATCCTTTTGAACAAACTTCCGCACTCTTTTAATAGTGGGATCCAAATTATTTTCTCCCGCTGATGCCGTGCTTGGATTAACGCCAAACACAAGCATGTTCCTTCTCCCAGGTTGCCCCAGAAGATATCTTTCCTTCTCATCTCCAATATATAGCCATCCGCCAGGAATATCATCCTGCCTAGCAAGCCATGCCGGAATATCTTCAAGCATTCTCTTATCTATTCTCATCTATGATCAGTCTCCCCTACCCCAATACTTCTTGTTAAGCTTATGCCATCCTTTTCTTGATCTCATATCCAAGAAATTCCCACCAGCCTTTATAATTCCCATATCCTCTGGCTGTGGCAAAGACTCTTTTACCATCTCTAATCAGCGCAGCTACTACATTTATTGTCTTTCTGGAAGTCTCCATATATGCCTCTTTTTCCCAAATAATCACTCTTTCAATTATATAGAAAAAAGGAATCTAGCGCTATATGAGTCGCTATCATCTCTGTTTTATGTCCCGCCTCTTTGGCACCTTTTTCAAACTGCCGGCAAAGGATATCCGAATTACCCTCTTTTCTTGGACTTGCAGATAATATCAATACATTTTTCATTGTTCACAAGTTCCTTCCCAGCCTGTATGCATCCTCCGGATATCTGCTTCTTTTTGTCATAGATGGAGTGCCACATCCATATCCCAGAATCATCCCTTTATCCTCGAAATTGATATAGCGGACAAGAGTTTTATAGTGCGATACCAGGGCTTCAAAAGTCCAGTCATCCGCATTCCATGCCACTGTAAGAAGTGCTGATTTTAAATGCCTGCTGTTTAAGCTGCTGTTATAAGCACAGAACCTGTCCACTACAGTTTTTAACTGCGCACTCATGCCATAGTAATATAGAGGAGTTGCAAACACTACCATATCTGATGACAGAAGCTTTTCCTTAATATCTTCAACATCATCTTTCTGTACACAGGGTCCTTCATAACCGCAGGCTACACATCCAATGCAGGGATGTATATTGGCATGGCACACATCTATGACTTCACATGTATGACCTGCCTCCTCTGCTCCTCTATTAAATTCATCCACAAGAATACTTGTTGATCCTTTTCTGTTTGGGCTTCCCATAAGTATAGTTATCTTCATAAAAATCACCCTACCTTCTTATTTGTTGATACCATTAACTTCCAACCACTTCTGAATATCATCCGAGAGAGTAGAGCCACCTGAATAGTGTACCGATAATCCTTCGCCCATGTCTGCATCAGGCTCAAGCTTTGCTATCGCCGTAAGGCTCTGTTCCATCCATCTTCGTCAAAATTCTGCCCGGATGTGCTGCCAGATATCATATTGATCACAAGTCCTATGATTATTGCCCCCATAATGAATACCACAGGCAATAGCGGATTCTTTTTATCTTCTGTTTTCATCTGAGAGTTTCTACATAAGACCGCAGCTTCGGTTCCAATAAATCCCCAGAATAAAAGCATTAGGACATTTTCAACAAATACCAATATTCCTGCCTTCTCATAATCAAGGAAAGCAAAGGGAACACGGAAAAAAAGATAATCCGGCATTCCGTTCCTAATGAATAAAAACAATCCAATGCCAGCCACAACACATAATGCTGCAGATATCACCGTCTTCAGTTTGTCTGTAAGGTGTAGCCTTGCAAACATTACCGGAATATGCATTCCAAGATGCAGTCCCATAAGTACAAATGCCCAGTGTGACATGGACAGATGCATCCTTCTGGCAAAGGAAACCTTCGTCATTCCATACAGAAAAGGTACTGCATGACCACTCATGGACATACCACAGAAAGCAGTCAAGGCAAAGGATAAAAGAAGGGCTATGTTCACTACTGTCGTTATTATTCTGTATGGATTGTATTTACCTTTGAATAACGCACCATACCACTTCCTGTTAAGGAGCTGATGGATAATGACGAGTGCAGTCATGCCAATTCCGATCCACTCATGCAATGCTTCGCCTGTAACCTGATAAGCCATCAGACATAATAAGAGGACGGTCATACAGACATCCACTATTCTTTTTAACATGATATTTTGTTTTCTCTGCATGTTCCCGTCCTCACTTCCTCACTCTTTCTTTACTGCATGCCATCTATCCAGGATCTGATCTCATCCTCAGATGCTCCTGCGCCAAAACGCTTTCCATCAATCCATGTACCACTTCCTGCATTATCTGCAAGATTCTGACCACTTCTTCCTATTCCACTGCTGCTTGAGGTGCAGAAAGGTATCATTGTAATGCCATCAAAGCTGTAGCTCTCCACAAATGTATCCATGATGCGCGGCTCTTCTCCCCACCAGATAGGGTATCCAATATAGATTGTTGTATATCCATCCAGCGATACTGCATCACTTCCAATCTCAGGTCTTGCCGCTGAATCATTCTGTTCCTTAGTTGAGCGGCTGTTTGAATCGTTCCAGTTTAGATCTGCATCTGTATATTCCTGTGCAGCCTTTATCTCATAGGTATCTGCATCTGTGATTCCTGCAATCTTTTCCGCAATACCCTTTGTGGTTCCGGTTGCTGAGAAATATACTACAAGAACACCACTGTTTTCCTTGGAGCTACCAGTCTCTTCCGAAGAAGTATCATCCGCACTTTCATCATTTGTGTTTGAAGCAGCTTCACTTGTCACGACCTGCTGTGCTTCCTCTTCAGTATTATTCGCAGTTTCTGTTTCCTGTGAACTCTCAGCCTGTATAGTCTGAGCTGTATCACTCGCCGCCTGACCCTCGCTATTCCCACATGCCGTAAGACCAATAGCTAACAAAACAGCTGCAAGTACTGCCATCTTTTTCTTCATTTTGCGTCACCTTTCTATTTCAGTTTGCCATACTTCCTTTGCAAGACGAAATACCGCCCATCCCTTTGGCCATCCTACATACATGGTGGCATGGGTTATGATGGCTGCAATCTCTTCCTTTGTGACTCCGTGATCCTTCGCATTCTGAAGGTGATATGAAAGCGATGAGTCTGTGATGCCTGATGCCATAAGTGAAACCACTGTAATAATGCATTTGGTCTTAACATCAATCGCTTCCTCATTCCACACTTCACCAAAGAGTACATCATCATTTAAGTGTGCAAACATCGGAGCAAACTCACCAAGCTGATCTCTTCCTGCTGTCTGTACAATTTTCTCGCTCATTGCGTTTTACCTCACTTTCCAATTTTCTGGTCTCCGGTAGACCATACATGTTTCTTTGAAGCATCACTTCTCTTATTCTGTGCCATAACACCTGCAAGCGGATGTGGCACATATGGCTCTTCGAGATACTTCAGTTCATCATCCGTAAGTTCAATGTCCACAGCCTTTGCTGCCCCTTCTATATGATGCAGCTTGGTCGCACCTACCACAGGAGACGTCACCCTGGTAAGGAGCCATGCAAGGGATACCTCTGTCATGGTCACACCATGTTTCTCGGCAAGTTCTGCCACACGGTTTATTATCACAGCATCCTGATCCGCTGTAGCATCATACTTAAACTTCGCATATACATCCTCAACAGCTCTTTTGGTATCCCCTTCGCCCGCCTTTCTGGAAAGCCTTCCGCTTGCCAATGCGCTATAAGGAGTCAGTGCGATATTCTCTTCTTCACAATAAGGCACCATCTCACGCTCTTCTTCACGGAAGATCAGATTATAATGCCCCTGGATCGAAACAAACTTTGCAAAGTCCTCTTTTTCCGCCAGAGCATTAGCCTTTGCAATCTGCCATGCGAAGCAGTTTGAAATGCCAATATATCTTGCCTTGCCTGCTTTCACGATACGGTTCAGTCCATCCATGATATCGTAAATATCCGTATTCCAGTCCCACATGTGATAGATATACAGATCCACATAGTCCATCCCAAGATTTTGAAGGCTCGTATTTATCATGTTTTCAATATGCTGCTGACCACTAACTCCTTTTTCAATCTCTTCCGGCGTCCTTGGAAGAAATTTAGTCGCAACAACCACATCCTCGCGCTTTGCAAAATCTCTAAGTGCACGTCCTACGTACTGCTCACTGGTTCCGCTCTGATATGCTATCGCCGTATCATAGAAATTAACTCCAAGATCAAGCCCTCTTTTTATGATTTCCCTAGAATGCTCTTCGTCAATCGTCCAGCTATGCTGCCCTCTCGTTGCATCGCCAAACCCCATGCAGCCCATGCATATACGGGATACATTTAAATCTGAATTTCCAAGCTTTGTATATTTCATTATCTGACTCCTTTCCGTTTAAAGTACTTCATCAAGCCACTTTTTAATCACAGCTTCATCCGAGCGATTGATCTGTGTGCCTTTTTCCCACTTCACATCACCCTTTACATTCTTATGAAGTTCTTCGTCGCTTCTTCCTACACCGCTTGCTGAAAAAACAGCCACTAAAGTTTTTCCTGTCATTTTTTGTCCTTTCTTCTTATATAAAACAAGCCTCTGACCATAAAAGGTCAGAGACTTGAAAAATCAGTTCATCTTTCCACAGTTTCCGGCCTTTTCTCCGGTAACGAAATACTCATAGGTCGGGAATTCAAACAATACCGGCTTAAAGGTATGATAGTTGATCTTGCCCTGCTCGTTTAAAACTGCTTCATCAGCATAGGTGGCAAGGATCTTGCAGATAAAGTGGTCGAAGTTTTCAAGTTCATAGTTCCCATCAACTTCACATTCAATGGAAACCTTGGCTTCATCAATAAGAGGTGCTCCGTTTTCGCCCATTGTCCATGCAAAAGCCTCAGACTTATCTTCTTTATTTCCGCTGATTGTTCCCATCTTATCCGCTTTTGAAAGCCATGATTCATCTACCACATTTACGGAAAGCTTTTTATTCTCACGGATTCCCTTATTGATATAGTGTGCCTGTACCAGGGATACCATCAGATGACTGTGTGCCACAGTTCCTGCATGTGCAACAAGAGTCCATGTGGGTTTATCATTTACCATTGCTCCAACCACGATCACAGGACATGGATATAACGCAAGTGTTGCTCCAATATTTTTCTTTGCCATATTATTTCATCTCCTTTTCCCAAAAGCGGATCACATTAAGTTCCAGACTATCAGCTACATTTTCAAGTGAGGATACTTCCTCATCTGTAAGGGTGATATTTGCAGCCTTCACTGCATCAAGCACCTGGTTTTCTTTTGTCACACCGATAATAGGAAGGGTTCCCTTTGCTATTGCCCATGCAACCGGGATCTGAGCTATTCCTACACCATATTTGTCTGCAAGTTTCTTAAGCTCTTCATTAAGGATCTCCAGCTTATCAAGTACAGGATTATAGATCTCTGCCCTTGCAGAGCCTTCCGGCATAGGATGCCATAAGCATAGGCTGTATCCCAAAGGTTAAGTCAATTTTCAATTGCCGTGTCAAAAATAGGCTTAAGGCTCTCTGCTGTAAGATTGTTTCCAAATGTTCCGTCGTTGCCCCATGCCCATGCACCAAGAGCGATCTTAGGTAAACTTGCCATTTTAGTTTTCCTCCTTGAAATTAGTGTTTTTATTAGTCTGCCTCGCTTTATAAAAGCTTCAGCAGGCAGTTATTTGTTATCTCAAAAATGGACTGATATACATAGTCCACATTTGCCTGTTTCATGGCTTCCCTCTGTTTATCCGTTACTGCGGTATAAGGATAAATACCAAACATAAAAGGGAAGAATACATATATAAAATCCTGAATCTCCTGCACCGATTTCTCCGGACAGAACTTTGTGATTATCCTGCATACATTTTTCATAGACTCGCCATAAGCTACCTTAAAAGATGTAAGAAGTTCAGGTCTGCTGTTTTCCTCCATATCATAGTTATTCATGGAGAGAAGTTTTAGCAGTTGCTGCCTGTTTGCTATGGATGATGCAAGCTTGTTTGCAAGCTGCTCCTTGGAAAGCTTCTCATTTTCCTGAAGAATAGATTGTAATTCTTCATTCCAGCGAATGTACTCCCTCTCAAAAAGGGCCAAAAATATTTCCTCTTTTGTCTGGTAGTAGTTATATATTGTCGGTCTTGAGAAGGATGTTTCATTCCCGATCTCTTTAAGGGTGATATCTTTAAAGCTCATGGTCTGATACAGCTTCTCGCAGGCACTTATGATTTCTTCTTTTCTTGCTGCGGTTCTTTCCGGTGATCCTTTTGGCATATATCTGTCTCCTGATTTTTTATTCTGACTTTGTGTCAATATGAATTATAATCATTTTCTGACACCGTGTCAATATATTTTAAAAATAAAAAAGTGCCTACGGCACCTCAACTCCCCTGCCCCTCAATCATGAGGGGTGGGGTTGTTTTTTGCCTCAACTCATTCATAATGATTTTATGAAACGAAATACTCTACAAGATCTGTTCCGCGATCATTATGAAGAAATTCAATATACTCTTCATCCCCG
Organism: Butyrivibrio sp. WCD2001; assembly: GCF_000424485.1. NCBI lineage: Bacteria > Bacillati > Bacillota > Clostridia > Lachnospirales > Lachnospiraceae > Butyrivibrio > Butyrivibrio sp. WCD2001. Next base: position 28,019 of record NZ_AUJZ01000027.1, read on the forward strand.
CAAGACCGAAATAGAAAACATCGATAAGATGATCAATTGCGGGGATCCTGCTTATGGCGGCGCCATGTACGGCTGCCCTGATTGTGGTACTCTCAAATTTATTCCCTTTCGTTGTCATTCAAGATTCTGCCCTACATGCGGTGCCATGTATTCACAGAAACGTGCTCAGGCTATGTC
>NZ_AUJZ01000028.1:0-26421 GCF_000424485.1 Butyrivibrio sp. WCD2001
TTAAAATCTAATACTTTAAAACACCCTACAGCTGTATAATGAAAAAGGCTGTATCGTGGCAGTAAGGGCCTGGCTTATCGCTAATGCGAGTTCACCTCACCCTCTGACGGTACAGCTTTTTGATTGCCGGATAATCCTCTGGCTTATTTGTCATGGCTATATGTTAAATACCTGTTTCGGTTTGTCAAAAATACAAGCTGTCTACTGAAAGTTTATAACTGTCTTATGGAATTCCATATCTGTCATAATTGGTATATCAATTGTCTAATTTGATTCCACCAATTCCATAAATCTGTCTACAAAAAGTCCTTGATTTTTGAACCGGTTTAATCATTTTTTATGGAAAGCTTATGCAAATATACAAAAGTATAAAAAAAGATATAAAATTATTGAGATATATATAATTATATATTACAATAATGCTATAAGCATTCATGCCATTAATTCTTACGGAGGCACTGCCATGACAATTAAGCAGATGATACAAATCAAGGAAAACAGAGGCTACAGCTACAGTCAGCTTTCTGAGTATACGGGAGTTCCTTCTATTACTTTGCAAAAGATTTTTACCGGAAAAACCAGGAATCCACGGAAGGCTACGCTCGATGCTATAGAGAAGGTGCTATCAAGCGATGAATCGGTTTATAGAGGGAAAGCCTATGAATACCACGATGCAACAAGCGGTAAATTTATGGAACCTGAGCCCGTATACGGTGCAGCTACCAAGAGCAATAAATATGGTGATCCTAATAAGAAGCAGGGTGAATATACCCTTGATGATTACTATGCACTTCCTGACGAGCAGCGAGTTGAGCTGATAGATGGTGTTTTTTATGACATGTCTTCACCAAGGATTGTACATCAGGATATTTCCTATGTAATTCATTCTGCTATAGCGGATTATATTAAGAAAAACAAAGGGAAATGTAAAGCTTTTTACGCGCCTGTGGATGTTCAACTTGACTGCGACAATAAGACTATGGTTCAGCCGGACGTTCTCGTAATCTGTGACAGAAGCAAAATCAAGGGCTTTGGAATATATGGTGCACCGGATTTTCTTGTTGAAATATTGTCTAAATCCACAAGAAAAAAAGATTTGACTATAAAGCTTGCAAAGTATCAAAATGCCGGAGTAAGGGAATACTGGATAGTTGATCCTCACAAGAGATGTCTCATAATTTACAACTTTATGGATGAGGATTTTGTCCCGCAGGTTCTTCCGCTAAAAGGTGAAGCACCGGTTGCAATTTACGATGGGAAACTAAAGATAAGCCTGGACGAGATTGCTGCTTCGATTGATGAATTTGGGGAGTGATTTGCTAAGGAACAAATTATCAGCATCATTTTTTATGAAAAGCTTATGGAAATATCAGTATTTATGCTGATTTTTGTATTGTTAAATAGGGTATAATTAGCTTGCGTGTTATATAAATATTTTTAGGCGTATAGGTTAGTTCATCAGCTTGCAAAGAGTGGAACACTGGACCTTAAGAAGGTTAGTGTCAATAACAAGAAAGTCTATCAGAAAAACCTTAAACTTATCGAAAAGTCGGGAATAAGCGACAATGTGAAAATAAAGAGAGTTAAAGGCAAAAAGTAATGAAAAATTGCTTAAAATATAGGGGTTGGTGGTATAATGATATGATGTATGAAACTTTGAATTTAAGCGATTGGTATTGCTGAAAACAGCTGACAAAATAGGATAAAACGAGTGGTAAATTTAGAAGAAGAATTGAACTACGATGTCCCCAGGGCAATCCTTGTGGGACTTAATTACGACAATAGAGACGAAGCGAAATTCGAAAGATCAATGAAGGAACTTAAGGCTTTGACAGAGGCCTGTGATCTTGTGCCCGTTTTTACGGTGACACAGACACTTCCTCATCCCGAGGGCAGTACGTTCATCGGAAGCGGTAAGGTGGAGGAACTTAAGAACCTCATAGGCATGCAGGATGCTGACATCGTAATTTTCGGAGATACGCTTTCCCCGATTCAGATAAGAAACCTTGAGAGGATTCTCGATACTGAGGTCATAGACAGAACGGGCCTGATTTTGCAGATTTTTGCTAAGAGAGCCAGGACCCGAGAATCCAGAATGCAGGTTGAATATGCACAGCTTCAGTTTATGCTCCCGAGGCTTGCCGGGATGAGAACGGAACTAAGCCGTCAGGGCGGAGGCAGCGGCAGACTTTCCAACAAGGGTGCCGGAGAGAAGAAGCTTGAGCTTGACAGAAGAAGGATTGAGCACAGATGCGCCGAGCTTAGGCGAGAGCTTGAGAATGTGGAACGCGAGAGAAATACGCAGCGTTCGAAGCGACTCTCAGCTGACCTCGCCAGAATCTCTCTGGTGGGCTACACCAATGCCGGCAAGTCCACGCTCATGAATGCTATGCTCGATTCGAGCCATGTGGAAGAGGTGTCCGATAAAAAGGTCATGCAAAAGGATATGCTATTTGCGACGCTTGATACCACCGTCAGAAGGATAGACATTCCGGGACACAGACCTTTTCTCCTTTCGGATACTGTTGGATTTATTGATGAACTGCCGACAACTCTTGTAAAGGCGTTCAGATCAACCCTGGCAGAGGCTGTCTATGCGGATCTTTTGCTGGAGGTAATAGATTTTTCAGATCCGGATTACATGAATCATATGGAAGTTACCGAGCGCACCCTCAGGGAGATTGGTGCGGGTAAGGTGCCGATAATTTACGTCTTTAACAAGGCGGATCTTGTGATTGGCAATTCTGAGCACGCTTCCATGACTATTCCGCATGTCCGCGATGACAGGATTTATATGGCTGCTGAGGATGGCATCGGAATCGACGAACTTGTGACACTGATTGAGCGCACTCTTGAGGGAGAGAAAGCGGAGTGCGAATTTTTGATCCCGTATTCAGACGGCGCGGCTCTACACGAGCTTACGAAGCGGTCTGAAGTTCTTGAGACTGAATACCTTGAAGAGGGCACGAGACTTTTAACAAAGTGCGGTAAAAAGGTGGCTATTCAGTACATGAAATACGCTATTTAGAGGTGAGAGGGGAACCTACATGGAGTTTAACAAAAGGATAAGTATACACGCAGATAACAGGCTTATCCGAAAGACAATATACTCGGCCGTGATTGCTTTTATTAATGCGGTGTGCATACAGGCCACGCTCTCACACGCATGCTTTGGCTGGAACACAATAGAGCATTTTAAATGGATGGCGTACTTTCTGGTTTCATTTATCGCCGCATTTGTTTTCTTCTCATTGATGGATTATATACGTTTGGAGAGCGGGAGAAGTGCGGCAGGAGATGACACAGGATTTTCCGGGAAAAGATGGCTCGGTGCAGCAGTTCTTTTCTTCGTATGCTGGCTTCCCTACCTAATCATCTATGCTCCGGGCCTTGTGAACTACGACACGGTTAACCAGATTAAGGATTTTCTAGACGGTGTATCTGCGGTTCCGTTTGGCTATGCACCCGGGCAGGAAGAGGTGACGGTACTTTTCAATGCGCATCATCCCGTGTTTGTGACGCTGATTTTCGGAAGTTTTATTAAAATTGGTATCCTTATGGGAAAACCGGCTGTGGGCCTAACTTTGTACATACTCTTACAGATGATTATGGCAGCGCTTGTTTTCGCCTATGTGATAGAGAAGGCATGGACCGGAGGGGATAAAAAGAGCCCCGTGGCAAGGCGGGTTATTACTACATTTATTGCACTGTTTCCGGCTATTCCGTATTACGTCTGCAACATGCTTAAGAATTCACTTCATTCGATACTCATCGTATTGTATGTGTTTATGTTTCTGCAGATAGCGATAAACGGGCACGTCTTTTCAAAAAAGGAGAGGATACTGTGGATAGTTCTGTCGATCCTGGTGGTTCTGACTCAGAATACAGGTGTATATTTTGTTATTCTGACCGGGATTTTTCTTGCTATCAGGGCGAGGGAGGAGCGAAAAACAGCTATTATCGCAGTTGTGACTTCAGCACTTTTGATGCTTATAATTCTGCCTAAATTGATATATCCCATCTTCAACATATTCCCCGGTGGAAAGCAGGAGATTCTCGGAACTCTTTTCCAGCAGACCGCCAGATACGTGAGGGATTATGGGGAAGAAGTAACGGAGGAAGATATAGAGATTATCTCGAAGGTGGTGGACTACGACACTCTTGTAAACAACTATACTTTCGAAACAACGGATAACATCAAGGCGACCTACAATCTGCATGTGACGAAGAAGGAACTTTCTGATTATTACAAGCTATGGCTCAGGCAGGGGTTAAAGCATCCCGGTGCATATTTTAGAGCAACGCTCCCCATCTGTGGAATGTACTTTGCCTCCGGGTATGACATCGGAATATTTGACCACATACCTACAGATGAAGGGATTTTCGCGCAGATTCGCCATGTGAATCCTGAGGGAGTCTATACCTCCATGACGGAGATTTACGAGTGGATCAGATCCTTCCCGGGACTTTGCATTTTATTCCAGCACGCACTTTACGTGCTCTGGATTCCGGCATACTGCGTATACAGACAACGATCTATCGATAAGAAGAAGAGCCTTTTGTTCATTGTTCCTTTTGTGGTGAATATGCTCTTTTTGATAGTAAGTCCTATGGTTTATTCAAGATATGCGCTGCCGATGATTTTCACATCACCGATACTTTTATACATGACCCTTTTAAAGGATTAAGAGGTGCACTATGGATACGGAAATTACAAAAAGTGGAAGAAAAAATATAGGAGTGTTTTTTAACTGTTCTGAGGTTAGATTTCAGAGGAAATTCTGCCATGCGCTATCAAGCGCCGCCAAGAAGATGGACTATAACCTTCTTTTCTTCATGACGTTCGAGGTCATTGACGACGAGAGCGATTTTAACAAGATGAATGAAAAGATGATGAAGTTCGCGCCAATAGAGCACCTGGACGCCATAATTGTTGCATATGATACTTTCGACAGGCAGTCTATCAGACAGGTACTTGAGGATGAGATAAGGGCGAGAGCAACCTGCCCTGTTATCAGCTTCAGGGAAAAGTACAAGGATTTTCTGTGCATCTCAAGTAATGCAAATGACGCAATTATTAATATAATTAATCACCTTGCGGATTATCATCACTGTAAAAATATAGCTTTTATGGCGGGCTATGAGGACCATTACGACAGTAATGAGAGACTTAAAAGGTATCTTGAAACAATGAAAGCCAAGGGGCTTCCCGTCTATGATAACTTTGTTTTCCACGGCGATATGTGGAGATTTAAAGGCGAGGAAGCTTTCAGATATTTCTTCCAGGATCCCGATCATATACCGGAGGCAATAGTCTGCGCTAACGACCATATGGCGAGAGCTCTTAGTAATGCGGCTATTGAGCATGGAGTGCGGGTTCCCGAGGATTTGAAGATAACCGGTGTCGACGATATAGCTGAAGCTGTGGAATACCATCCTACACTTACCACTGTTAGCGTAGACCTCGAAGGCATGGCTGAGCGCACCATGGAAGTGACTGACAAGCTCATCAATCACCAGTATATAAAGAATGTTATAGCTGTTCCAGCGAAGATTATGTACAGAGAGAGCTGCGGCTGCTACGGTGAAGAGGTAATGGTTTCTTATCAGCAGCAGCTGAATCAGTACTATGAGAGAATGAGCCATCTGCTTGGACAACCGCATAACCAGACAATGTTCCAAATAGACCTCGACGGATGCAATACAATGGAGGAACTTCTTGATACTATTCAGAGGAACGTTGATCTCGTGGTAAAGCATAAATCTCTTTATATATGCCTGTCCGGCGAGGAGAACGAAAACGGTGGCAGAACCTTTTCCGAGGATGTTATGGATGTTGTGCACCCTATCTTTGCGTACAACAAAGGACAAAGGCTCGAGATACAGAACAAATCCTTCAGGACAGACAATCTGCTCATGGTGGATGTATATGAAAAGAATAAGCCCAAAACCATATATTTTTCGCTGCTGCACGACAGCCATAATTGCATAGGCTTTATGGCATCGGAGTTCGATTCCATGAAGGATACGGTTGATCAGTATTATTTTGACTGGGTTCTGAAAATATCGCTCGCCCTGAATAAGCATTTCATTTCAGCTGAGCTAAAACACCTTCTGGAGCAGACAAAACAGAAGAGTCTTACTGATTTCATGACCGGTATGAGTAACCGCCGCGGTTTGGAGATGTGGGTTTCAAAGAATACAAAGGAATGGATTGCATCTAAGGAAGAAATCGCATTCATGACGCTCGACCTCGACGGCCTTAAGAAGATTAACGACAATCTTGGACACGAGGCAGGAGATATGGCTATAGTAACTGCCTCTAAGATCATAAAAAAGAAATGCCCCAAGAGCGGCATCTGTGCACGAACCGGCGGCGATGAATTTCTTATGGTATTCCCTGCCTCAAAGGCATCACCAGAGGAGGTGGCAGCAAAGATTGAGAGCAGTATGCAGAGAAAAAATGCAGCCGGAGCCTTCCCTTTCAAGCTGAGTATTTCTCAGGGCTGGTACATCACCAGGATGCAGCGAACCACCCGTGTGGAAGACTGTCTCGCTGAGAGCGACAAAAAAATGTACGAAATGAAGGACCTCCACCACCAGGACGAAACCATGTAAAAAATACGCCCCCTAGATATGTGTATTCGCTCCCAGCCTCGTTGCGCTACGCGCATAATCGGCTGGTTTCGAACACATATATCCCGGGGGCGTATTATTCAATAGAGTTTAGGGCATCAATACCTGTAGGCGGTGTAGTAGATTTCGTAGGTGTCGGCGCCATCGGGAGGAGTGAGATCGTTTACTACCGTTTCGCCGGCCTTTACGTTGTAGTTACTGTTTACAACATAGGAATCCTCGAAACCTACGATATTGTGATCTTCATCGAAGAACAAAGTAGCTGCCTGGATGGTACTGATATCCTTGTCGCTATTGTTTGTTGCCTGGATGATCAGCTTGCCGTTGCTGGACATAGATGCCTCAAGGGTTACATCATTTTGTGCAGGAACAATGTACTGTGCATTATCTATGTTGATCTTGTAATCGTAATTTTCCGCATCATCAGAGTCAAGGAAAAGAGCATAGAGTACAAACCATTGACGGCCAACTACGTAAGAACTGTAGGATGAGCCGGTTTCCAGAATATTATTGTTTGCATCATAACTAACGGTATCCCAGGATACCTCAAGATCCTCATCTGTATTGTTTTTGCATACGGCGATAAGGTACTTATAACCCCACTCAGAAGAGTGCTCATAGGTTTCCATTACCTGAATATCGGCATCGGGAGAGGTTGCGTCAATCATATCGCTATCGGTGGCTGCAGCTGCCAGTGCGGTGTTTGCTGAAAGCAAAAAAATAATCATCGCTGCCATGAAAGATTTCAATATTTTCATAGTAAGAGACCTCCTTTTCGCAAGAAATTTCCTACATATAATCTAGCTTAATCATGTGTACGTGACATGTCCGAGGTCTGTATTTTTTATAAAAAAAGGATGAAAAATATGGTAAGATAGGGATGCGGCACGCCGAAAAATCAGGAGGAGATACGTTAATGGCACAGCTATATTTCAGATACGGTGCGATGGGATCATCCAAGACAGCCAACGCGCTAATGGTCAATTACAATTATCATGAGAGAGGTAAAAACTCGATCATATTAAAGCCCGGTCTTGAGAACAGAGACGGAGCTACAATCATAAGATCAAGAATCGGCCTTCAGGCAGAGTGTATGCTTGTGGAGGATTTTTTGGATGAATACCACAGAAAGCATAAGATGATAGAAAAATACGATGCGATCATAGTCGATGAGGCTCAGTTCCTTACTGCAGAGCAGGTCGACATCCTCTCGGACATCGTTGATTTTGATAAGGTTCCCGTTATCTGCTACGGACTTCGTACCGACTTCCAGGAGAAATTTTTCCCGGGTTCTGCGCGCCTTATGGAGATCGCAGACAAGATAGAAGAGGTCAAGACCGTCTGCTGGTGCGGAAGAAAGGCAACCTGCAACGCCAGAATATGCGATGGCAAGATCGTACGTGACGGCGAGCAGGTCTTCATGGGCGGCAACGAAAGCTACATCGCCCTCTGCCGCAAACACTTCAAGAAGGGCAAGCTCACGATATAAAACATAAGCCCCGGCAATATATGTTCAGACCAGACCGATTATGCACGAAGTGCAACGAGGGCTGGAATGAATATATATTGTCGGGGCGTATTATTTTATAAAAAGATTACTTAATCGATCCTGCGTTAGATTTGTCTACCGGTGTGAAGGGAACCCATACAAAGGTGAGGTCGTCGGTTACATACTCGACATCCTTTGTGGTTCCTTTTTTTGCAAGAGCGATAGCTGCTTCGATGCAGGCTGCGCCTTGGTCGGATGCAGACTGGAGAACTGTGAACTGCATGCCTCCGTTCATAATGGAAGCGCAACCGTCTGTTGTTGCATCAATACCTACAACAGGAATAGCAGAGGTATCAATACCCAGTTCGTCCATCGCCTGAACAACGCCGATAGCCATTGAATCGTTATTGCAGATTACGCAGTCATAGGGTTGCTGAGTTTTAAGGAAAGTCTTGAAACCATCGGCTGCCTTCTGAGTATCCCAGTAAGCTGTATCGTTGAATACATAGTTTACGTCTACGCCATTATCAATGAAATACTTTTTAACCGCATGAGTTCTCTTGATAGCAGCGGGGTGTCCGGGCTGTCCCTGGAAAAGAACTACGTTAAGGCTCTTCGGTTTTCCGAGAGTATTCCATACATATTCGGCCTGCATGGTTCCTGCATCAATCTCATAACTACCCACATACATGTATTTGTCGGGCTTGAGATAATCATCAGCAGGCTGTGTGTTGGTGAACAGAATTGGAATATCACCTGCTATAACCTCAAGCTGAAGTGCAGTATCGGCATCTACAGGATTGCAGATAATGGCATCGTAGCCCTTTGCTACAGCATCTCTGAACTGCTGAACCTGCTCATCCACGGTGGCGCACGGGGTTCCTACATCTACAGTTACGCCATTTTTTGCACCTGCTTCAATTACTGAGTTCTGGACAAGCTCTTTGAAATCATCAAGAGTCAGTGTGGAGAAAAACACCTTCACACCGGATCCATCGGATCCGCCACCGGAGGAAGCTTTTCCGCATCCTGTCAGGGTGGATGCCGTAAGAACAAGAACTACAGCAATACTTAATAATTTAGTATAAAAATTCTTCTTCACGATAAGACCTCCTCTTAAATCTTGAACTTCTGAACATGGGAAGTAAGAGTGTCGGATGTGTCTGCCAGCTCGTGGGAGTTGTTTGCCACATCTTCACTGTGCTTGGAAATGTTCTTTGCTTCCACAACCATGTTCTCTGAGGTTGCCAGTATCTCATCAGCGCTGGCTGCCTGTTCTTCGGCAATGGCAGCTACGTTCGTTGCTACATCATCAACCTTTTCAACATCTCTGATCATTTCTTCTATGCAGTCATTTGATGCTTGTATGTTCTCATAAATCTGATCGAAGGTTTCTACAGCTACATGGATAAGCTCACTGTTTTCTTCAATGCTGTCGGCACTTGCATTAGCCTGGCCTACAGCCTCATCGATAAGTCTGTGAACTTCCTCAATCAGGTTGGAGATATTGGTTGCACTCTCTGAACTTGTCTGAGCAAGCTTTCCGATTTGAGTAGCTACAACAGCAAAGCCTTTTCCGGCTTCACCTGCTCTTGCTGCCTCGATAGATGCATTGAGTGACAACAGGTTTGTCTCTTCAGCAATTTCACCGATCATGCTGACAATATTTGTAATTTCTTCGGAAGCCTTTCCGACTTCGTTGATGGAATCAACAAGTTTGGTATTTGCGGTCTGGATACCATCCATGGCATGGGATAATTTTTCCATATCCTCGCGGCCCTTCTGGGAAATCTTTACGGTTTCCTTCATGCTCTCATCAGCCTTGACAGAATTGTCACGGGTGTCGGCAACAACAGCTGCAAGAGTGGTAGCATTGTTTGCAATATCGCCGACAGCTAAAGCAAGCTGATCAACGGTGTCGTTCAGCTGCTGCATTGCCTCAGCCTGTGACTGGGATGCATCGAACATGCTTCTTGAAACGGAATCTGAAGCCTCGGACTCTGCCTTAAGCTTTTCGGACTCTTCGCTGATACTTGATAGCATATGTCTCATGCTCTCAACGAATTCTGCAATCTTTCCGCCCATGGCACCGATTTCATCATTACTCTCTGCTTTGACATCAATCGTGAAGTCACCTTCACTCATAGCGTTGATACTCTTGGTGATGCCTGCAAGAGGAGCAATAACTCTGCTGACAACATATAGAATAAGGATGATGATAAGAATGGTTGCTATGAGACCTGCAATTACAAGGTAATTAACAAGCTCTTTGATGCTGGCCATTATTACGTCCTGTTCGATATATGATACAAGTACCCAATCAGTTCCGGTTATTGTTTTGAAAGCAACTACATAGTTGCCGATTTGTTTCGTTGTATAGTTTTCAGCGTTAATTGCCTTTGCCACGTTGGCAAGAAGAACATCACCATTGTCCTCCGCAATCTTAGTGGATACAAGAGCAGTGTCTCTGTGAGCAAGAATCGTATTATCATTTGTGTCTACGAGGAAAGAACTGGCCTTATCCATCTTGACACCTGAATTTACGATAATGGTGATTTTATCAAGGGTAACATCAGCTGCTATAACCTTGATAGATTCGTCGCCCATGTTTAAGATACCGGATGCACTTATAACATCCTTGCCCTGGGAGTTTGTATAGGAAGTTCCGTACTGAAGATTAACTCTTGAAAGACCCTGTTTATACCAGGTGGATTCAGTGGGATTCGCTTCCTCCAGAGTAGATTCGGTGGCCTTATAATATGCGCCATCGGCAGTTCCTATGCGCAGTCCCTCAGGGGAATCGCTGTTATAACCATAGAAACCGTCCAAAATAGTCTGGAGCTGTGCTTCATCAGGGTTTGCAGCTTCTATGGACTGCTTTGCCGTTGAGAAATACTCCAGATTCTTATTTAGCCATGCAACGATGTTATCAGCCTGATTCGAAATTGAGGAATTCAGGTTGGACGTTGCAAGCTCGGTCATACGCTTTTTGGACATGGTGGAAGCGATGGCGATAAGAATGATGATCATGATTACTACGATAGGAACGATGTATAGCAGAAGCTTGTTCCTTATCTTTCCGGTTTTGCGGATTTTTGTGGGCTTGTCACTCATAATGTCCTCCTTAGCAAAAAGGAAATAACTGTTATTTGATAAAAAATTGCGCTTAATTATTTCGATGATATGGCAATCCTATTTATCATTAATAAACGTATCATATTCCTATAAAAAGACTCTTTTTATATTCTTAAATTTGCATAAAATATTACGAAAAAAAGAACAAACTAAAATGATGTACTTTCATGGTTTTTGACGTGTTTTCATTGAAAAATCTGCCGTAAAAGCATATACTTTTATGTAAATCAGCGCTAATTGCGCTAAGTAGAGATAGGGGGCAATTAAATATGGGTAATGATGAAGTGATGCAGAAATTACTGGACAATTCTAATAAGAGCCTTAAACTTCAGAAAATCAGAACTGTTTGCGTTCTGGTGATACTGGTTGCAGTGGGTATTTCGATTTTTGCAATTGTTCCCAGAGTCGTAAGCACTCTGGATAAGGTTGAGACGGCAGCGACTTCTGTTTACGAGACTATTGGCAAGGCAGAAGCCACAATAGATAACATTGATAAGATGGCCGAGTCACTTAAGTCCACCGGTGATAACATGAATTCGATTTTGAATGATAACGGTGATAAGCTGACAGAGTCTCTTGATAAAATGGCAAACATTGATTTCGACGGCCTGAATCAGGGTATTAAGGATCTTCAGGATGCGATCGGACCTTTAGCCAATTTTATGAACAAATTCAGATAATCTATAAACTAACTTAGGAGGGTATGAAAAATGGCAACAAAGAAGACTACAGATAAACTCAAGGATATTGCTAAGGATGTACAGGAGGCTGCAAAGCCCTATGTTGAAAAGGTAGAGCCCTACATCGAGAAGGCAAGGGAGAAGGCTGAGCCGATGCTTGACGAGGTTAAGGAGAAGAGCGCTCCCGTGATCAAGGATGTAAAGGAAAAGGCTGATCCTGTGATCAAGGATGTTATGGAGAAAGCAGATCCTGTAATAAAAGAAGTAAAGAAGAGAACTGCTCCCGCAACAAAGGCTATTAAGGAGCAGAGTGAGAAGGCTGCGGATGCGGTCAAGGCAGCAACTAAGGATATCACTGAGACAGCTGCCAAGAAGAGCACCAAGACAGAGTTCTTTATCCAGTATCAGGACTACGAAGTAAGAACTCAGGATATTGCTGATAAGATTCGTGAGCAGTACATATCTTTAGGCCACAAGGCATCTGACATCAAGGAGCTTCAGATTTACTTAAAGCCCGAGGAAAATGCTGCCTACTATGTGGTTAACCACAAAGACACAGGAAAATTTACATATTAAAAGAAAAGATCACCTGGCGAGAGTATTCGAGCCAGGTGAAATCATTGGAGCACTTATGGCTATTGAAAAGAAAGTATTTTTTAATCTAAAGCACTATGAATACGGCGAAGCATTCTTTGGAAGCTACAAAGGAATGCGTTACCGTCTTGCCAGAGAACCGCTTGAAAACGTGGTTTTCACACCTGTGGAGCAAAGAAATCCGGAATCCCGTCTTATGGCCACGGTCTGGCCTGAGCCCTACAGCTATCACGACACTGAGGATGAAAAGAAAATCTCTGAAAAGTTCGAGATTACAGAGGAAGGCTTCGACGCTGCCATCGCCTGGATAAACGAACAATACGAGTCGAATGAGTGGTAAATCAATTTTTTTCATAAATTTAAAAGGAAATACAAAATTCCCGCAGAATATTACTAAAGTGAGGAGTTTTTCCGGGAAAATCCAAGATTTCAGGCTTGGTACCAGACTGGAGTGTGTATGAAAATACGTGAAAGCTTAGAAAACAGAGAAAGACTGAACCTAAGTCCGTATGCTACCCTTAGCATGAATTCCAGGGGGAGGAACACGGAGGAGGAACCCTGTGATATCAGACCTTGCTTCCAGAGGGACAGGGACAGAATCCTATATTCCAAATCTTTCAGGCGACTAAAGGATAAGACGCAGGTTTTCCTGACGCCGGACGGCGATCATTACAGAACCAGGATGACCCATACTCTTGAGGTTGCCCAGAATGCCAGAACTATAGCGAGAGCGCTTAAGCTCAATGAGGACCTGGCAGAGGCGATTGCCTTTGGACACGACCTTGGACACACACCCTTCGGCCATGCCGGAGAGCGGGCACTCAATGAGATATGTCCCTTTGGCTTTAAACATAACGAGCAGAGCCTTCGAACAGTGGAACTTTTGGAGAAGGACGGCCAGGGACTCAACCTTACTTTTGAAGTAAGGGATGGAATTATCAATCATGAGATGGACACGACTCCCGTAACTCTCGAGGGAAGAGTGGTGCGTCTTTCTGATAAGATTGCTTACATTCACCATGACATGGATGACGCTATCCGCGGAGGCATTCTTAAGGAATCCGATGTGCCTGAGAATATTTCAAAAGTAATCGGACACAGTAACCGCGAGTGGCTAGACACCTTTATCCATGACATTGTGGAGGCCAGCACCAATCACAACGACATCATCATGTCGGAGGAAGTTCATGAAGCCCTTATGGCGCTTCGAGCTTTCATGTTTAAGAGCGTTTATACCAATCCGAAGGCCAAGAACCAGGAGGGGAAGGCCGAGAATCTTGTGAAGATACTTTACCAGTACTACATGGATCATGAAGATCTTCTGCCGGATTACCTGAAAAGACTCATGGATTCACAGCCAAAAGAAAAGCTTGTCTGTGACTACATAAGCTCAATGACAGACCGTTTTGCGATTGCAAGGTTCCAGGAGTACTTCGTACCCAAGAGCTGGAACGTACTATAGATTTAGGACAACAACATGAGATATTCTGACGAGATCATAGAAGAGGTCAGATCCCGCAACGACATCGTCGACGTTATAGGTCAGTATGTAAGCCTTAAACGAGCAGGTGCCAACTACGTGGGACTGTGTCCTTTTCATAATGAAAAGTCGCCATCCTTCAGCGTATCGCCGGGCAAGCAGATGTTTTACTGCTTCGGCTGCAGAGTGGGTGGAAACGTCTTTTCATTTTTGATGAAATACGACAACTTAACATTCGGAGAAGCCATGAAGACGCTGGCAGAGAGAGCCGGTGTTAAGCTTCCTGAGGAGGATGAATCCCCGGAAGCGAAGAGGATGCGTGATAAGCGCCAGACTCTCTTGGAGATAAACAAGGAAGCTGCCAAATATTATGTATATCAGCTGAAATCTCCGGCCGGTGAGAAAGGCCTTAAATACTTTAAGGATAGAGCTCTTTCCGACGAGACCATCAAAAAGTTCGGGCTGGGGTATTCCAATGTCACGAGCGACGACCTCGTGAAGTATTTAAAGAGCAAGGGCTACAGCGACTCCCAGATAATTGACGCGGGGCTCGCCTCACACGATGAAAAGTACGGAACGCACGATAAGTTCTGGAACCGTGTGATGTTTCCGATTTTAGATGCAAACTCAAAGGTCATAGGCTTCGGCGGACGAGTGATGGGAGATGGCAAACCCAAGTACCTGAACTCTCCGGAGACCATGATTTTCGATAAGAGCCGAAACCTTTTCGGACTTAATTATGCAAAAAATGCCAGGGCAGGTTACATCATAATCTGCGAGGGATACATGGATGTCATAGCGATGCATCAGGCCGGATTTAATATGGCGGTTGCTTCACTTGGAACGGCGTTCACATCCCAGCAGGCAAGTCTTTTAAAGCGTTACACGGATCTGGTTATATTGTCCTACGACAGTGACGGAGCGGGAACGAGCGCCGCACTTCGAGGGATAGAGATATTAAAGGGTGCGGGATTAAAGGGAAAAGTACTCAACTTAAAGCCCTACAAAGATCCCGATGAATTCATAAAAAATGAAGGAAGGGAAGCCTTTGAGGAGAGAATCAAAAAGGCTGAAAATCCGTTTTTCTTTGAAATAGCAGTAAAAGAAAAAGAGTTTGATATGAGCGATCCGGCCGAGAAGACAGAGTTTCACAGATATATAGGAAAAAAACTCTGTGAGTTTACCGAGGCAGTGGAGCGTGAGAATTACCTTGAGGCGGTAGCACAGCGCTATATGATAAGTGCTGATGATTTGCATAAACTGGTGGCGGGACTCGCTGCCGAGGGCGGTATTGTGAAGTCTTCAGAGAGACCGAAGACGCCTAAGCAGTATAACACTCCGAAGGAGGATCCATCGAGAAAACCGCAAAGACTTCTTATAACATGGCTTGCAGATGAGCCTGAAGTTTTTTCGGCAGTAAAGAAATGGATAGGTCCAAAAGATTTTGCAGATGAGATGTACCGCAGCATCGCGGATGAAATGTGGAAGGGACTGGATGACGGAAGTTTTGATCCGGCGAAGGTCATGAACCATTTTACCGATGAAGAGGAGCAAAGAGAGGTCGCAGAGCTTTTCAACACTAACCTTGTTAAGGTGGATACAAAAGATGAACGTGAAAAGGCTATGCATGACATTCTCTATGACATAAAAAAATCCGGCTATGAAAAAACGCTGTCGGATATGGAGGCAGATGCTCCGGAGAGGTGGAATTACACTCTCGAAGGCAAACGTATGCTGGAGGAATTGTCGAGAACGAAGATCGTTTTGAAGGCATGAGACAAAAGTTGAAAGGATGGGTAACGTAGTGGCAGATAAGAAAGTGACCGGCAAGGCAGCTGACAAGGATAAAGCAAAGAAGACTGTCGCAAAGACAGCAGAAAAGAAGGAAACTGCAAAGAAGGCAGCTAAGGAAGAGACAGCAAAGAAAGAAACCGCTAAGAAGGAAACTGCAAAGAAAGAGCCTGCAAAGAAGGCGGCTGAAAAAAAGCCTGTTGAGAAAAAAACAGCAGAGAAGAAAGAGACAGTAAAGAAGGAAACTGCTAAAAAGGAGCCTGCAAAGAAGGCTGCTGAGAAGCCTGCAGAGAAGAAGGAAACAGCTAAAAAAGAGACAGCTAAGAAGGCTGAGAAAGCAACCGGATCTTCAAAGAAGGCAGCTAAGGAAAAGGAAGATACAAGCGCTAAGGGCGAACAGAGTAGTGAGGGTCTCGATGAGGAGACCCGAGAGAAGTTTTTACAGAAAATCAGAGAACTTCTCGCTCTTGGCAAAAAGAAGCAGAACACTCTCGACTACAACGAGATTAGTGATTTCTTAAGAGAACTTAATCTGGATGAGGACAACCTCGACAGAGTTCTTGAGCAGCTTGAGGCTGCAGGAATCGACATCATCAGAATGGAAGATGATGTGGATGTTGATATTCCCGATGATGACGGAGTGGTACTCGGTGATGAGGAAGAGGTTGATATGGAAAATATCGACCTGTCGGTTCCGGACGGAATAAGCATCGAGGATCCGGTTCGTATGTACCTTAAGGAAATCGGTAAGGTTCCGCTTCTTACCGCTGATCAGGAGATCAATCTTGCACAGCAGATGGAAGACGGTATGATGGCTGAGCGTATCATGGAAGCCGGCGGCGCCGATAAGGTAGATGTCAAAGAGGAAGAACAGGAAGCTTACGAGCGAGTTAAGGACAAGGATGAGAAGGAACTTAAGAGCATTTCCTTTATGGGAAATGAGGCAAAGAAGCGCCTTGCAGAAGCTAACCTCAGACTTGTTGTAAGTATTGCAAAGAGATATGTCGGAAGAGGAATGCTTTTCCTTGACCTTATTCAGGAGGGTAACCTCGGTCTTATCAAGGCAGTTGAGAAGTTCGATTTTCGTAAGGGATTCAAGTTCTCCACATACGCTACATGGTGGATCCGTCAGGCCATCACACGTGCGATCGCCGATCAGGCCAGAACTATTCGTATCCCTGTTCATATGGTTGAGACTATCAACAAGCTCATCCGTATCAGCAGACAGTTACTTCAGGAACTCGGCCGCGAACCCACTCCCGAGGAGATTGCAAAGGAGATGGGTATTCCGGTAGAGCGTGTGCGTGAGATCTTAAAGATTTCACAGGAGCCTGTATCACTTGAGACTCCTATCGGTGAGGAGGAAGATTCACATCTTGGTGATTTCATCCAGGATGATAACGTTCCCGTACCCGCTGATGCAGCTGCATTCACACTCCTTAAGGAGCAGCTGGTCGAGGTTCTCGGAACCCTTACAGAGCGTGAGCAGAAGGTACTTCGTCTCCGCTTTGGTCTTGATGACGGAAGAGCAAGAACTCTAGAAGAAGTCGGCAAGGAATTCAACGTAACACGTGAGCGTATCAGACAGATCGAGGCGAAAGCGCTCCGTAAACTTCGTCATCCCAGCCGCAGCAGAAAACTTAAGGATTATCTGGATTAACACTATGAAAAATGTGATTTTATCTAAGAGACTTAGCGCAGTAGCAGAGCTTGTAAAGGGCTCTGCCTGCGTGTGCGATATCGGGACGGATCATGGATTCGTTCCGATTTATCTTATTAATTCCGGCGCCTGTGATCATGGGATAGCAATGGACATAAATGAAGGACCGCTTGAGAGAGCAGGACAGCACATCGCCGAATACGGCCTTGGTGACAAGATAGAGACAAGGCTTTCAAACGGCATGGAAAAGCTGCAGCCTGGCGAGGCTGATACGATTATCTGCGCCGGCATGGGCGGACTACTGATGAAGAGAATCCTCGAAGAGGGGGCTCCCCGTGAAAAGGGAATAAAGAAGATGATTCTTCAACCCCAGTCGGACCTCAGAGTTTTCAGAGAGTTTCTGAGGCAGCAGCGTTTTTTCATAGAGGATGAGGCTGAGATTTTCGAGGATGGAAAATACTACACTGCCATGCTTGTAAGAGTAAGCGACGATGATAATAATGAAGCTTATGAGAAGGTAGTGGAAGAAATATCTTCCGCTGAAGACGCCATCAGAATCTGTGACCGCTTCGGCCCCACTCTTTTCCTTAACAGGGATAAAACTCTCTACGAGTACCTGACCCACGAGAAGAGCGTCCTGGAAAGCATTTTATTAAAATTATCTGAAAATGAGCATAGCGAAAGAATACATGATATTATAAGTAAAATAAACGATATTTCAATCGTACTTAATTTGTATTAACGCCTTCCCCTAAGGGAGGTATTAGCGAAGATATCATTTTTTGCCTTCCCCTTGGGGGGAAGGTGTCAGCAAAGCTGACGGATGAGGGGGTATCAATATGCCAAGACTCAATATTGAAGGCGAAGAACGCGAATACGCAAAGGGCACAACCTTTGAAGAGATAGCCGGAGAATTCCAGCACAAGTATGACAATCAGATTGTAGCAGTGGTTTACGGATCCAGAATCCGTGAGCTCATGAAAAAAGTGGACAGGGATGAAGACCTGACCTTTATTACTACTGCGGATGAGATTGGCAACAACACCTACACCCGTACTGCTATCATGATGCTCATCAAAGCTGTTCGTGATGTCTCAGGAAAACATCATGCCTTCACTAAGGTTGAATACAAAATCGGTAACGGTTTTTACTGCAGTATAAAAAGTGACTTCAAGGTAACTGAAGTGTTCGCTGAAAATGTCCAGAAGCGAATGCAGGACATGGTGGACGATGCCCTTCCTATAACCAAGAAGGGGTATCCCCTTGCAGATGCCATCGAGATTTTCAGAAAAGAAGGTATGGACGATAAGGTTAGACTTCTTCGCTACAGAAGAAGCTCCGAGGTCAATGTCTATAAGCTCGATGAATTCAGCGACTATTTCTATGGATATATGCTTCCGAACACCTCTTATGTAAAGTGGTTCAAGGTTGAAAAATATCACGACGGACTTATTTTGCATCTTCCTTCCAGAAAAAAGCCTGATCAGATCACGGAGAGTGAGCCTAGGGAAAAGCTGTTCAATGAAATGGTCCGTTCCACAAAGTGGGGCGAGATGATGGGAATTGAAACTGTCGGAGACCTCAATGATGCTATCTGCAGAGGCGAGTTCAATGACATTATGCTTGTGCAGGAAGCTCTTCAGGAGAGACGTATCGGCGAAATTGCCCAGAAAATCTATGAGCGCAAGGATGTAAAATTTGTGATGATCGCGGGACCAAGCTCTTCGGGAAAAACCTCCTTTGCCAACAGACTTTCAATTCAGATGCGTACCTACGGTCTTCGTCCGCATCCGATCAGTCTTGATAATTACTTTGTGAACAGAGAGGATACTCCTCTTAACGAGGATGGAAGCTACAACTTTGAATGTCTCGAGGCTCTTGATGTCGAGCAGTTCAACAAGGATATGGTGGCTCTTCTTGAGGGCAAAAGAGTTGAGATGCCGACCTTTAACTTTGTCACCGGTAAGCGAGAGATGAACGGAGACTTCATACAGCTTAAGCCCGGCGATGTACTTGTTATCGAGGGTATTCACGGTCTTAATGAGAAGATGAGCTATGCCCTTCCGGCAGAGTCCAAATTTAAGATTTATATTAGTGCGTTGACAACACTTAGTATTGACGGACATAACAGAATCCCCACAACCGACGGGCGTCTCATCAGACGTATAGTTCGTGATGCCAGAACCCGCGGTGCCACCGCAAAGCACACGATTGCAATGTGGGATTCCGTAAGACGCGGCGAACACCAGAACATCTTCCCGTTCCAGGAAGGTGCGGATGAGATGTTCAACTCCGCCCAGATATACGAACTTGCGGTTTTGAAGCAGTACGCAGAGCCCCTCCTATTTGCTATCAAAAAGGATGAGCCCGAGTACTTTGAGGCAAAGCGCCTCCTAAAATTCCTTGATTACTTTGTTGCAGTCGACTCGCAGACACTTCCCAAGAACTCACTCACCAGGGAGTTTGTCGGTGGCAGCTGCTTTAAGGTGTGAGGATATATTGGATATTATTGGAAATACGAGTAAAATAGGCGTGCATAATTGTACGTCTATTTTTGTACTCATTTTCAAATATGCTTGACATAATTTAATTCATTGCTACAATTCTTATGTATGAGCAGGACAAATGATCGCGGCCGCTAGTCCCGTAAGGGCGCGGGTGAGGAAAGTCCGGGCTTCGTAGGGCAGGATACCGGATAACGTCCGGCGGAGGTGACTCCCGGGAAAGTGCAACAGAAAACAACCGCTCTTTAAGAGTAAGGGTGAAAAGGCGGTGTAAGAGACCACCGTGCAGATGGTAACATCTGTAGCCATGTAAACCCTATCCGAAGCAAGACCAAAAAGAAAACTATGGGCCGGCCCGGTCCGTTTTCAGGTGGGTCGCTTGAGGCTGTCGGTAACGGCAGTCCTAGATAGATGATCATTCTCGACATAACCCGGCTTACAGGCCTGCTCATACATAAAAGGACGAAAGCCCTGCTATAGGATTGATATCGGCAATATGGTATGTGTCATTTTATCGAATCTATAGCAGGGTTTTTGGATATAAAAATGTCCGAAACCGGAGAGAAAAGTAATCATGCATCTGAAAAAGATATTAACAGTATTACTTGCCATGCTTATCACTGTTGGCGTGAACTCATTACATACATCTGCCCAGGGTCCTATGCCTTCCGAAATTGCACAGGACATGCTTTCTATTGATGCATTTGCAGTTCCCTACAATTTTCCAGAAACAAATACAGAAGATGCAGTTATAAAAACCGCACTAAATGTACGATCTTCAACAGTTCAGATACAGGTTGGCAAGCAGTACGGAACCGGAAATATCATATCTATAAATTCAGAAAAAATAAGGATTCTAACAGCAGCTCACGTGGTGCAGAAGTGGGACAATTCAGAAAGTAACTATGTCATTTTCTTTAATGGCAAAGTGGCAGATGCGAACCTTGATACAATCGATGATTATTATGATGCTGCAATTATCAGTGTTGAAACGGCAGCATTAGAGCCCTATGATTTAATGAATCTCAGAAGGGTTACTTTGGATTACTCTGTCATGTCAGGTTTTGATAAGCAAAAAGATGAGACCGTAATTGCGCTTGAATCCAATCATCTCGTAAATGCCAAGGAAGTCCAGACCTACAACTACTATGGTAACGACACCGGTATCGCCGGCAAGTATATTTACGGTCCTGTCATCAATCCCGATATTCTTGTTGTCGACTACGGCTATAAGATGATCTATACAAAACTTGCTGCCCACAGTGGAATGTCCGGCGGCGGTATATTTGACATAAACGGACATTATGTCGGTATTCTTGTCGGCGGCTCCGATACCGGTGAAACTGTTGGCGTCAGACTGACAGACATAAAGCCGCTGCTTTCCATGAGTGAACACTAGACTGCAACAGAGCCTCCCCTTTTTAGTTACCTCTAACAAAATCTTAAGCCTTTCTTAATTTCAAAAAAATCTCTTGCCACAAAATTTTTGCTGTGGTATAGTCTCAACTTGTCGGCATTCAGTCGACAAATGTTCCGGAGTTTCTCCGTGACGATTTTCCATTTATTTTTTTCCAAGAAGTTTTTATGAAAGGCGGTTTTTAGTTTTATGAGACCAATTAAACAAAGTAACTCGATGAAAGAGCTTTTAAAGAAGCTAAAGAGGCATGATACGCTTGTCCTTGGATCAGCTGTAGTGCTTGCGACTATAATGTGTGGAGGATTCGTCTATGTGACAACTCCGGCGATAAGTGCCGATGCAGCTCAGCAGGAGGTTAAGAAGGACTCACTCGGAGTACAGAAAAAAGCGAACGATCAGCTTAAGGAGATTGAGAATTATCTTGAGAGACTTGATAAGGTTGTTACAGAAAGCTCAGAGCTGGTGAAAGAAGTTCAGACTGTTCAGAATGAGCAGAAGGAGCTTACGGAGAAAACTCTGGAAAAAGAGAAAACTCTGGAAAAAGAGAAGAACAACAGCACAAATACTAATACAAACACAAACAACACAAAGGTTGTAGAGAAGATAAACGGACTTGATAAAGCACTCGAGTCTATACATTCAGAAATTACCACTACCAATAATCAGATTAAGAAACTCCAGGAGAGCATGGAAAAGGGCGGAAATAAAGATTCTGACAAGGATAAGGAGAGCTTTGCCCAGATTACGAATGCACTCAGTGATATAAAGAAGAGCTGTGATAAGTCGGGCGGTGATGTGTCAGGACTTTTGGCAGAACTCAAAGAGAGTAAGAAGGAAAATTCCGATTCACAGAAAACGGTTATCAATAATCTTGAAACCATCGAGAAGACCCTTGAGAAGGTAGAATCAAGAGAGAATCTCACAAGGCTTGAGAATGATCTTAAGAGCACTCAGACTACCTATATCAATATGCTTGATAATGTTGAAAAGAGCGTGAGCAAAACAACTGAGGGCGTGAAGAAAGTTGGAGATAAAGTCAGCAAGGTTTCCGAACATATTAATAATGTTGGAAGTGATGTTAACAAAGTCTCTGAGAATGTCAACAAGGTTTCAGAAAATGTTAATAGTGTTGGAGATGGAGTAAACAAAGTGGCTGAAAATGTTAATAACATTGGAAGCGGAGTAAATGAGGTTCGTCAGGCACAGATTAGTACAGACAACCGCATTGATGCATTGGGAACAGGTATCGGAGATGTAAAGGGCGATATTGGAACAGTGAATGCTCAGATAGGTGATGTTCAGGGACAGATTGGTTCTGCACGAAGTGATATTGACGAAGTCAGAAATTCACTTTCGGATACAAACTCCAAAATAGATAAGGCTAACACCAAGATTGAAGAAGTTGCCGGAATGGTACAGCAGGTTTTTCAATGTGCGGACAGTAATCGTAATAAACTAGCATCCATACTGTCCGACCTTTGCGGCTATGAAGCCGGTAAGGATGCAACAATGGCTGAGTTGATTGAAGCAGTCAAGCTTATTCCCTCACATGTAATTAGTTCAGGAAATGTAACTTATGAGCATCATTATCATAAGGATGTAAACGGAAATGTAGTCAGTGATAAATCAGCTTCCAAGGGAGGTTGCTTTACTTCACCGGTATATCACAAACATATAAGCTCATGTTACGAGACTACGAGAACGTATATATATCATCCTCACTTTACTCAGATTAGTGAGGAGACTGAAAAGACCGGAAGTAATAAGAAATACAATGTAGGTAATATGAAAATCAATGAAAGTAATACGAAATACAAATGTGATGTGTGCGAAATGGTTGTAGATAGAATTCCGGAAGATCATAAACATCAGACTACGGACAGAAACGAGGCACGACAAAACAGTAATTTTTTTAAGGAGATAACAAATACAAATGTAATTTGCGGGAAAACCGAGCAGACAGCCGAGTATTGGCTTCCGGCGTGCGGTTACAAGCATGGAGATATAACCAAGGCAGTAATCGTTTATCCGAAAGTTTATCAGAATTATGAAGTTAATACACTTAATACTTCTATGGTTTCCAATTATGGTGGAATTGAGATTTCAGAAGAAATATTCAATATGGATAGTTATGGCGCCGAAGCTCAGGATGAAGGAGAAGTGACAGATGAGGAAAGTGCTGATGAAGAAAACAATAACTCCGAGGAATCAGAGAACCCCGATGCGAACGATGATGCAACTGTCCCCGAGGAAAACGCCCCGGCGCAGATTCCTGCTGCGGTAAGTGACGGTAATAGCCAAGGCTAACAGGGTTTCTTGACTAGTAAAGCCTCTGGTAATAAAATATGCGTTGAGACATTAAGTATTAGGAACGGAGTGTGATAAATATGACAAAAATTGATATTATATCCGGTTTCCTTGGAGCTGGAAAGACAACGCTTATTAAGAAGCTTTTAAAGGAAGCTCTTGCAGGAACCAAAACTGTACTTATAGAAAATGAATTCGGTGAGATCGGTATTGATGGCGGATTTTTGAAGGAATCCGGAATCGATATCAGGGAGATGAATTCTGGCTGCATCTGCTGCTCACTTGTCGGTGATTTCGGAACATCTCTTAAGGAAGTAATGGACACCTATGCACCTGAGAGAATTCTCATTGAGCCTTCAGGAGTAGGAAAGCTTTCCGATGTTATGAGAGCTATTCAGAACGTAGCAGATGAGAGCGAGAACCTTACTATGAACAGCGCCGTTACGGTTGTTGATGTAAGTAAGGCTAAGATTTACATCAAGAATTTCGGTGAGTTTTTCACTAACCAGATTGAAAATGCAGGAACAATTCTCCTTACCAGAACAGATAAGGCTGATGCAGCAAAGATAGAGAAGGCTGTTGAACTTATCAGAGAGCACAATCCCAAGGCTACAATCATTACAACTCCTCTTGCGGAGCTCTCAGGAAAAGAGGTTCTTGATACTTTTGAAGGAAACCATGATCTTGAGGCAGAGCTTTTGAAGGAAGTTCTTGCGAAGAAGGCTGATGAGCATCACCATCATCATGATCACGGTTCCGAGAAGTTTACAGATGAGGAAGGCGTAACTGTATACAGAGCGCACAAGCACGATCATGACCATGAAGATGAGCACGACCATGAGCATGATCACGATCACGAGCATCATCACCACGATCATGATGAGCACGACCACGAACACGAGCATCATCATCACGACCACGATGAGCATGATCACGAACATGAGCATGAGCACCATCATGACCACGATGATCACGATTATGATCATCATCACCACGATCACGATGAGCACGACCATGATCATCATCACCACGATCACGATGAGCACGACCATGATCATCATCACGATGCTGACGACATATTCACAAGCTGGGGTATGGAGACACCTGCCAAGTACAACAAGGCAGAGATAGAGGCTATGCTCGGAAGACTTGAGGAAGAGGAGACCTTTGGAGTAGTTCTTCGTGCGAAGGGCATGGTTCCCGATGAGAATGGCGGATGGATTGAGTTTGACTATGTTCCGGGTGAGCCTGTAGTAAGAGACGGTGCAGCAGACGTAACAGGAAAATTCTGCGTAATCGGTGCAGAACTCAACCAGGACAACCTCGAGAAATTATTCAGGAAAAAGCTTTAAAATTTTATGACTATAACAGGCCCCACCGAAAGGTGGGGCAATTGTACATGGAGTATTGTTTTATATGTTTGGAAGGAATAAAGAAAAGAAAATGAAACCGGTTTATGTAATAAATGGATTTCTTGACAGCGGAAAAACAGACTTTTTCAAGTATACTCTTGCTCAGCCTTACTTTAAGACAAAGGGGGAGACACTCCTTATCGTCTGCGAAGAGGGCGAGAATGAGTATGAAGAAAAGCTTCTGACTGCTACAAACACTATTTTGGAAACTATCGAGGATGAAGAGGATTTCACACCCGCAACACTTATGGCTCTCGAGGCAAAATACGATCCCGAGAGAATTCTTATCGAGTACAACGGCATGTGGAATTTCAAGAACTTCAGACTCCCCAAGGCATGGAGACTTGAACAGCAGATTACTATAATAGATGCTTCAAGCTTTGAACTGTATTTTACCAATATGAAATCACTTCTGTCAGAGCAGCTTAGAAATTCAGAGCTTATCCTTTTCAACAGATGCGACGGAATAGAGGATCTTGCTACATATAAGAGAAACGTTAAGGCTATAAACCAGAAAGCGGACATTATTTTTGAAGATATGAATGGTGAGGTGGATGTAACTCTTGATGAGGATCTTCCTTTTGATCTCAACCAGGATCCCATCGAGCTTAATAACTTCGGATATGGAATGTTCTACCTTGACGCTCTTGAGCATGTGGATCGCTATGACGGAAAAAAGGTTAGCTTTACAGCAATGGTCGCTAAGCCCTTTGATATGGCAGACAATGCATTTGTTCCCGGAAGAATGGCAATGACCTGCTGTGCAGAGGATATGCAGTTTTTGGGATTTAAATGCGAATATGATAAGGCATCTGACTTAAAAGAGAAGGAATGGATCAAAATTACAGCAGAGGTAAGAAAAGCTCTCGTTCCCGAATATCAGGGAGTGGGACCTCTTCTTAACGTAGTTGAACTTGAGCACGTCTCAGAGCCCAAGCACCCTGTAATCGATTTTTCGAATCCGGAAGTATAAGATATTACTCTGAATATAAAAAATAAAAAGCCTTCCCCCCCTTTTTACCTAAGCTCCCGTGAATTTATACCAAGGTTAAGGTATAAATCCGCTTGATTTGTTTTCTCAAAGCCTTGTGTTTACTGGCTTTGCAGCCACAAAATATTGTATCAAAATAGCACATTTTGCTTTCAATTCCGTTAATTCCTTGGTATAATTATACCAAGGAGGTGATGGTATGGAACTGAAGATTAACGAGCCTTGGATCACAAGCAAAGTAAGGTGTCAGAATGGTTATGCCTATATCGACAAGCCTTTCTGGAATGCCGAAAAACAGTGCGCTGACCATAAACGCGAGTACATC
>NZ_AUJZ01000029.1:0-24806 GCF_000424485.1 Butyrivibrio sp. WCD2001
GGTTTGGTTTTCCACTTCTCAAACATTTTCACTTTAAACGCAAAAGTAAAATGAATAGTATTCCGGGTAACTTCCTCGACAACTGTATTATTTTTCAATTTTTCGATATTCATTTCCCTGAATATACTCATAGCAAAGCCTCCAATAAAAAAATACCCAGACAATGGGTATTTCAACTGTCATGTTGAAGTCCATCATCTGGGTATCAGTTTACAGTATATTGATATATATCAGCGGTGTATTTGTATATTTTCCAAGCGTCTTCTCTGGAAGCAATCTGTGTATCGAGAGAAAAATCGGTTACAAACTGTATGATATCCATATTATCAAAGTCAGATGCTTCGAAGCCATATGTATCAACCATAAAATCTATATAATCCCACTCTGTTTTTAAAACATTGCCATTCATTTTTACTATAGCAAGGACACTGGTATCTTCTATCTTATCGCTGCGGTTTATGCCGCTTCCTCCGTTAATAAGTCCGATAAAATCATCCTTTGAATAGGAGTACTTGGTACCTGTAAGTCTTCTGACCGGTATGAGTGCAAGTAGTGAAAGTGTTGCTAATATTAGTATATGTACCCAAATGCGTTTTTTCATGATTCTCAATGTCCTCCGGATAGTGGTCTATATATATGGAACAGATAAGAGGAGGTAATTGTTGCAGGAGGTGCAAATCAGTGCCGAACCGATGCAGAGCTGACTGGGGTATTCTTTTGTCCATTTGCATGGCAGTTAGAGTATAATATTGCTAGCAATTTGTTAGGAGAAAAAGATGGAGCATATGGTATGGCATTGGCACACAATGAAGAGGTTTTTCTATGCTGGATGAAATGTGCAGCTTGCCAATTCAAGGGGTGAGCATCAACTGGGATAAGATTGATAAACGGAGCTATTTACGTGGAATAGAAGCTATCAAGGATCTGGATTATCTTTCTTTTAACAAGAATATAACCATATTTGTTGGAGAGAATGGCAGTGGGAAATCGACCGTGCTTGAAGCGATTGCTGTAAATTATGGTTTTAACCCGGAGGGTGGGACGAAGAATTACAGTTTTTCAACCTATGATTCACACTCCGAATTGTGCGATGCGATAAGACTTTCGAGAGGTGTGAGCAAACCGGGATGGGGATATTTTCTTAGGGCTGAGAGTTTTTATAATGTGGCGACGGCAGAGGAGATGTACAGCAGGGAAGATCCAAGGGGAATACGTCAGCAGTTTCATGAGCGTTCTCATGGTGAGAGTTTTCTCCAATTGGTTCAAACAAATTTTAAGGGGCATGGCTTATACCTTTTGGACGAGCCTGAGGCTGCTCTATCGCCACAGAGACAGCTTACACTTCTTATCGAGATAGTGAACTGCGCCAAGGAAGATTCGCAGTTCATCATGGTAACGCATTCGCCAATCCTTCTTGGTATACCCGGGGCGGAAATTCTGAGCTTTGATGATGGTCAGATACATCCGATCGAGTACGAGGATACGGACAGTTATCAGATTACAAAAATGTTCATAGAGAACAAGGAGCAGCTTTTAAAGAGACTTCTGAGTGAGGAGTAAGTGAAGATATTTGGAGAAAAAGATGGATTTTGTAATTAAGCATTTTAATGAGCTAAGCACAAGAGAGCTTTATGAGATTTTAAAAACAAGATTTGAAATATTTGTTACTGAGCAGGAGTGCATTTACCAGGATCTGGATGACAAAGATCAGGACGCAATCCATGTATTTTGCTGGAATGATTCGGGAAGAGTTGCAGGGTGCCTCAGAGTCTTTTGGAAAGATCATGATGATACCGCAGGCGTCGCACAGATTGGCAGAGTAGTGACTCTGGAGCATGGTAAAGGCATCGGAGGAGCAATGCTTCATAAGGGAGTCGATATAGCTATAAACAGGCTTAAAGCACAGAAAATATATTTTGAAGCCCAGGAATATGCTATTGGATACTATGCAAAAGAAGGCTTTGAGGTGGTTTCTGATGTGTTCATGGAGGATGGAATTCCTCATGTGAAGATGGAGCGTATTTGTAATATTTTTGAGCAAGAGAAAAAATAGTTAATTTTTCAAGAGGAAGATCATATATGTAGGAAGCAGAAATTGGAAAAATCAAAGAGGAGTTATCTCGATGGGGTGATGAAATAAATCCCCCTGCTACAGAGGAGGGAATCAAAAGATTAGCGGAAGAAACCAAGAAGCGTTTTCAAGTAGAGATTCCTTCTGAGCATATAGACTTTTTGAAGGAAATGGATGGCCTTGAATATAACGGATGCATGATATATGGAGTAGATGAGGAATTACTTGAAGAGATTCCGGATAGAACAGTATATGGTCTACTGGAATACAATGATATGCGATCTCAGGGAGACAAGGAAAAGAGATTGTCTTTTGCCGAAAGTGAAACCTTGCTTTACATATATAGCTTTGAAGATAAATCATATTATCAGTTAGATAATTTTCTGTACAAGAAATTGAAAAAGTACAACTCTTATGCTGAAATGATCAAAGACATCATTAAAAAGTGTATAGAATAATAGGGCGTCTTTAAAAGATGCCCTATGCTCTTTCATCCTCCCAGATACTCTATATTTTTCTCTACTATATCCATTGAAAAAACTGCCCCATAAAAGGACCGGTACAACTCCCACAGTTTTTCATTGGATATGATAGTGCTATTTTCAAGCACAAGTATGATAAAAGGGACGCCAAAGCACCTAACTTTGAGTCCTGTATCGATGCAGCCATTCCGTTTGTAAAAACCTATGCGCCTTGTTTGCAGCGCTTTAAGGTCGCGGTCATTAGTATAAGCGGGATCTTCTACCTCAAGGATAACAAGCCCGGCTTCTGACATATATTCACGAAGCATCCTGATGATTTCACCGCCAAGACCTTTATTCCTGTGCTTTGGATAAACAGCAAGATAGTCCACAAGATAATTCATTCCCTGTTTCACAAGGAATGTGTACCCGATTATCTCAGAATCATCATAAATCCCCAGACACTCATATATTCCATCATCAACAGCTTTGAGAATGACCGGGAGCTTTTTGAGCTCATCCTCGATAAAATCGTGAACCAGACGCTCCTGATATATAGTTGTGATCTCAGCGTTTTGTAGCTTTTTTAGTTTCATTTGATACAATATGTTCTACCCCACTATGTTCCTTCTGGAGATACTCCTTCATAAATGTCGGAAAAGCTCTGTATTTGTCCAGTTCCGAGATCGGAAGCCAGTACATGTTTTCTTTAACTCCTTGAGTATAGCTGTCACTTTGAAGTTCTTTGGTTCCCCTTGGCTTCATAAGGAAATACATTGCTATCTCGTGACAATCCATTCCTTTTAAAGAGCCTTGATTCTCGGTAAAAAAGTTTTCATGAATCACAGCAAGGCGATCGATTTCATAAGCGACGCCGGTCTCCTCCAGCACTTCTCTTTTCACGGCATCTTCAGCTGTTTCTCCTATGTGAACAGCGCCTCCGATAGAGTAGTAATAATCATCAATTTCATTTCCTGCAAAAAGAACACATCCTTCTTCAACGATAATAGCCGCAGCTCGATATCTGAACCATTTATTATCATTGGAAAAGCCACAATCATAATCCATAGTAATAAGCTCTTCTTCCATATAATTCCCTATTAAAGTATAAAACCAAATACGCATACAGTAAGGCAACCAATACCAAATAGTATGCATAGTGCGTACTTTAGCGTTCTGGTATACATTTTAGCCTTATTTTAATGTGGGTTCAAACCCAAAAGTAAATGAGAAGACCTTTTTAATGACTTGGTACCCATGATTTGAAAATTGATGGGTACCAAATGCTCGAAAAAGCCTTTTCATTTAAAAATCACATACCCCCTTTGGTTATTTGCCAATTTGCTCTACCGGTGGAGTATAATATTGCTAACAATTAAGTTTTTCATAATGAAGGAGGTTAGGTATGGCAGACATTGCGGAAATCATCAAGCAGATCAATGGTAACAAGGAACTGATGGCTCAGATTGCGAAGGCTGATCCGACACAGGCAAAGGAGCTGTTCAAGAAAGCAAACATCGATGTCAGTGAATCGGACATCAAGATGGTACAGGCAGCAGTTGCTGACGGCAAGCTGGATCTGGGAGATATCAAGAATCTCGCCGGTGGATTATTTAAAAAGTAATAGTGTTTATGCTGAGCGGTGCTTCGTAAGAGGTTCCACTCTTTTTAGTTGAGGTTTTTTAACCCATTTCTGAACAGCCACCATTAAGACAGGACATGCATGTATGAATTACATAGAGTATGCCTATAATTACGATAATTATCTCAATGACAAATAAAATTGTAAGTGTTTTGGCAAACTTACTTCCGGGATACTTTTCCATCGCAATAAGTGCAATTACAAAGCCCGCTATAAGCAGGAAGCCGGCTACTATTGCTACCTCTGTAAACAACATTAGATTGCCGATAATCCAACATGCAAGGGCTGCTATACACAGATCTTTGCCGCCTTCATTATTTTCATCACTTGAATTAGGCATAGGACTCGGATTTTGGTAGGTGGTTTGCCCATCAAAAGGTTATTCGTTGGCCTATTTACACGGCTGATAGAGTATAATAGTGCTAACAATTTGTTTTAGGAGTAATGAAAATGTGGGAAATGGATTATGAATCAGCAGCCAATCATTGGATTTTGAAGGATAAAGAATCAGTACATATGGAGAAGGCTGCGCTTGAGGAGAAGATTGTTAGTTTTATAAAAGGACATAATACCTGTGCGCTTGCAACGGCTTCTTCGGAAATGGTGAGAAATACTCCTATTGAATACAACTATGTGGAGGGTGATTTTTATTTCTTTTCAGAGGGCGGTCTTAAGTTCAAGGGGCTAAAAGAAAACAAGAATGTTGGGCTGGCGATATTTGAATCATATGGTGGATTCGGGCAGCTTAAGAGCCTTCAGGTCGAGGGTATTGCCGCTATGGTGGAACCTTTTTCCGATGAGTATCTGAAGATAATGGAACATAAGAAGATTCCGGTTGATGTCATGAAAAAACTTCCGGAGCCCATGAACCTCATCAAGGTTGTGGCTACGAGTTTTGATTATTTGGATTCTGATCTGAAAAAGGATGGCTTTGGAAGCAGGCAGCATATGGAGGTAGCACGTTGATACAGATATTCGGTACGAAAAAGTGTAATGATACAAAGAAAGCTGAGCGATTTTTCAAGGAGCGAGGCATAAAGTTCCAGTTCGTTGATATGAAGGAAAAGGGCATGAGTAAGGGCGAGCTCACATCGGTTGCCATCGCCAATGGTGGCATCATGAACATGGTGAACCCCAATGCGAAGGATAAGGATGCCGTAGCCCTTTTGCAGTATATTGCTGATGAGGACAAGCTTGAGAAGCTTCTTGAGAATCAGCAGATCATTAAGACACCGGTTGTAAGGAATGGAAAGCAGTCCACAC
Source organism: Butyrivibrio sp. WCD2001 (assembly GCF_000424485.1). Taxonomy (NCBI): domain Bacteria; kingdom Bacillati; phylum Bacillota; class Clostridia; order Lachnospirales; family Lachnospiraceae; genus Butyrivibrio; species Butyrivibrio sp. WCD2001. The sequence continues at coordinate 5,438 of NZ_AUJZ01000029.1, forward strand.
TGGGGTATCAGCCTGATGTGTGGAAGAAGTGGGAGTAGCAATTAGATTTTTATAAAGAAGGCCCTGTGTTGCGGCTAGAAACGCGACACAGGGCATATATTATTTTACTTTGATATTCTTGGTTTTACTCCATTCAGAATAAATTCTGTCAGAGCCTGATTTTTTGAAGGTACGAATTCTGAAATAATACTTCTTGCCGGACTTAAGCTTTTTAATCGTCTTTGTAGTTGTTTTGGCTTTGCCGACTGTTACAGACTTAACATCCTTCTTGAAATTCTTATCTGTGCTGTACTGTATCTCATAGCCTTTGATGCCGCCTTTGGCCTGCTTCTTCCATGAGAGAGTAGCACACTTTTTTCATACATATTTCCCCTAAAACAAAATGGTAGTGTCAAATTTACTACCCGTTTTTAGTTCTAAAACCTTGATTTATCGGGAGTCCAAAATAAAAAGAGCATTGACCCCCTCTTTTGGTATAATGTCAATCGCCAAACCAACATTCCCAGAAAAGGAAACAATGCTCATGGACATTATACTTTATTTACTTCAACTCATTCAACAGCTCTACCATCAGAACTGTTGGCTGATAAATTTTATCTGCAGATATATACCTCTTAAGCAGTGGGCTTTCGATGATTCCCATTCTCCCAAGTATCAGAAGTTCAAAGTTGATGAACTTCCAAAGATTGTCTACTACCATCAGGATTGGGACTGGAAGGACCTTAACAACTACTATACCCAGCGCTATGGCAAACCCGTTAAACCAATCAAAAGACGTTCAGAATGCGATATCCCGGAGGAATGTTCTTGTCCATCATGTCATGCACCACAGCCATATCTCTACAAGAACAATGGTAAAGCTGGACAGCTCATGTGTAAGATCTGCCAGACTGCTTTTACGCCTGAGGACAATCGCTTTGATAAACAGTTATCTTTAAAATGTCCTCACTGCCAGCATACTCTTGTACGCAAGAAAGACCGTAAGCACTTCGCCATCCATAAGTGTGTTAATCCCAAATGTCCTTACTATCTCAACAACCTTAAAAAGATCGATAAAGAAGATCTATCCGAAGAGAATGGCAAGTATAAATACAAGCTTCACTACATCTATCGCGAATTCTCGATAGATTTTTTTAAGATGGATCTGAATTCTCTTCCGAAGAATGCATCCTCACTTAAATTCAGCAAGCACAACGCCCACATCATGTCTCTGTGTCTTACATTCCACGTCAATCTGGGATTATCTCTAAGAAAGACAACGCAGGCATTATCTGATTTGTATGGAATATCTATATCCCATCAGCAGGTTGCTAACTACTGTAAGACAGCTGCCATCTGTATAAAGCCTTTTGTTGACAATTACCCTTATGAGAAAGGCAATGCCTTTGCTGCAGATGAAACATATATCAAAGTCCGTGGAATCAAAGGCTATATCTGGCTTATTCTGAATGCTGCTACCAGAGCCATCATTGGTTATCAGGTATCTGACAACCGTGGTGTAGGTCCATGCATCCTCGCAATGAGAATGGCCTTCAAAGGTATGTCTGAACTTCCCAAAAACTTTAAGTTTATCGCTGATGGGTATAGTGCGTACCCGCTTGCAGCCCAGCAGTTCTTTAGGCAGTTCGGCGACAACTTCAAGTTTGAGATCACACAGGTCATCGGTCTTCAGAACAACGATGAAGTGTCCAAAGAATATCGGCCATTTAAACAGATGATTGAGCGTCTTAACCGCACCTATAAGTCATCTTATCGAATCACTAATGGATTCGATAACTACGATGGCGCTAACTATGATCTGACTTTGTGGGTTGCCTACTATAACTTCCTGAGGCCGCATAAGTTCAATGGCTTCAAGCCACCGGTAGTTGATGACATACTATCCAAAGCTGAGAACATGCCTGCCAGATGGCAGCTCATGATTTACTTTGGTCAGCAAAAAATCATGAAACTTCAGGCAGCCAGCTGATTGTTCTTAGATTCTGAGCCTGAGGTAATAACCCAGCCACCGCTTTAGCGGCTTGCCCTTGATGGCACAAAAAATAACTGCTACACTGCTGAAATCGACGGATAAAATCTGATTGTTCTTGAGTTCTTCGCCGTCGGTGATTAACCTACAGCAGTTATTTTTTGTGCTGTCAAGGGTGGCGTCAGGTTACCACAACCTACATATCTACATTTTCAAGGTTCAATCTGAGCCTATTTTTTTGACCCAGTTTTTTCATAAATCATTTGACACTATCAACAAAATTCTTTCCCTCGAAGAATGGTTATTTTTATTTATATATTATTTTGACATTCTTATTCGCTTTTCTAGCAGCTTTTTCAATCTTCTTTGCTATCTTTGAGCCTTTCTTTACGCCTTTTATCGTAACATTTTTTAAGTTTTTGGCTCCTGAAAAAGCATTTTTATCGACTGAAGTAAGATTTTTTGCGTCAATGGTAACGTTTTTTACTTTCTTGCCGGTAACGGCCTTTTTTCCGAGTGCTGTTACAGGATACTTATTATCGCCTATTGTAACGGTCTTTCCGATCTTCACGGTCTTCTTGTTTTTTGTTCCCGTTACTGTGACTGCATTTCCATCAGAAGATGCCTTTACCTTGGTGCCTGACTTATCTGCAGTTTCCTCTCCGGGCTTTAAACCAGTTTCTGCAGGAGTGTCTTTACTGTTCTGAACCTGTTCGTTATTCTGTGGCTCCGTTTTATCAGATTTTTTCTGACTACTCTCATTTCCGGGAGTTTCATTTGCAGATGGCTCATTTTCAGGAGTATCGCTCCATATCGCATATAGGGTGGTTGTTTCTCCTACATTACCAAGGTTTGTCCCTGAAACAATAGCCCCATTTGTATAGGCAGGTGCCCCGTACTTTTTTGTGCTCCATCCTGTAAACGTAGCTCCACTTTTTGTGAAGGTATTATTGTGCAGACCGTTCGAGCCATATATATATGCAAAACCGTCGGCTATGTTTCCGCTTCCGCCATTAGGATCGAACTTCAGGTTTACTTTATCAAACCTGCTGGCACGGACATTTTGCAGCGCCATTGTCCTGAGGGGATTAATGGATAATGTAACTGTCTTATGCTGGTCGCTTGCTGCCGTAAAAATGCCAGCCCAGTCAGATTCCGGAAGGGCAGAAACATCAAGAAAAGTAGCACTTGAAGTTGCTGTTATTCCTGATATAACAGGTTTCACAGTGTAGCCATTTGGACTTATAACGGAAATCTGTCCTGTTATCGTGCATCCTGTAACCTGAGATGCCATGTTAAAAGACGGGGTTGAATACATTACCTGCAGATGACTAAACGACCCGCCAGATATATTTCCAACGCCGAGCATCACATAATCATTAAATGTACCATTAGTAACTGTTGCGTACTCATTAAGGCGAACTTCACCGTTAAATGTGCCGCCGCTTATGGTCGCTGTATAAAGGTCATCACCATATACGGTAACATTCCCGTTGAATGTGCCGCCGCTTATGATTCCGCCTGCATTTAAATGTATCTCTCCTGTATATGTGCCGGCAGTTATTTCATCACCTGCACCTATTTCTAGTGGATATGTGTTGCTTCCTGAATCATACGTTGTTGCATGAGCAGGTATGCGGGCCATCCCAAACAGTCCTACAACAGCTGATAAGATAAGTAGCTTTTTAAAACTCTTCATACAAATTCCTCCATTTTTGCTAAAACCTTCATGGCTACCATTTTAGCATGTTTCTATGTGTCAGGCATAAAATAGAAAGGTGAAAAAAGATTATTTTGCCATATGAATGTTTGACCTGATTCATAACGTGATAAAATATGGACAGAAATGCTTGATGATAGTGGCCGGGGAGGATTGAAATGGTAAACGAAACAGTAAAAGAGTATCTTATCAGAAGGAATTTTGGGGACAGATTAACGGAGCATGCTGAAACCATCGACACAGTTGAGCATGCAGCTCAGCAGATAGGCTGCAGCGAAGCAGAAATTGCAAAGACGTTATCTTTCATGGTTGAGGAGAAGCCTGTAATCGTTGTAATGGCCGGAGATGGGAGAGTTAATAGTTCGAAATTCAAAGCGCAGTTCCACACAAAGCCTTCAATGGTGTCAAGGGACCTTGTTGAAGAATTGACAGGTTTTCAGCCCGGAGGAGTATGTCCTTTTGCAGTAAAATCGGGAGTCCCGATCTGGCTTGATGTTTCGATGAAGCGCTTTGAATATGTTCATCCGGCGGGTGGGAATGAGTTTACATCCGTTAAGCTTTCCCCTGATGAACTTGAAAAAGCTGTCGATGCAGAGGGATGGTGCGACGTATGTAAAGGCTGGTATGACGAGGCTTGATTTGAAAGAGGAGAAAAATGAAAGAAGTGCTTGAATTTAATCACAAGAAACAATGCGGACTTTGGCTCATGCTTATAGGAGTAGTTTTGATTATCTCCGCAGTTTTGGGTGGGAGGTTTCTTGTTAATCCTTTTGTGTTTCTTATTGGATATTATGCCTGCTTTTTTGGCGTGAATGTGAATAAAAAACTTAGGAAAAAGCTTTCACAGGGGAGCATCTCAAAAGTACAGATAAGGATGATTTACATAAGTATAGCGGCGCTGTTCATTCTGATGTTTGCTATAGCGGGTCCATTCATCCCCGGATGGCATTGGAGACAGATATGGCTGGGAGTGCTTCTGGCAACAGCGATCCACTTTTTGCTTTGGTTCGTTGTTCATGGCCCGAGCATGATAATGCTTGGAATTGTATGTATCATCATAGCTGCAGTCGGGTATATGAATCCCGGTATTCCTCTTTTGTGGATTGTTGTAGCTGATGCGGCTGTAAAAATAGATTTTGGGGTGTATTTATTCTTTTTTTCAAAACCATCTAAATTTGGGGATGAAGCACAGGTATCTGGGTTATGATTATTCGTAATCTTCCGGAAACATGATGATGTTGCGGATCATGGTAGTGATGAAGTCGCGGCATTTTCCGCAGCCTGTACCACATCCGGTCGCTTTCTGGACTTTTTCATATGTATCTGCGCCATTTTTTACAGCATCGAGAATTTTGCCATAATTAACGTTTTTGCAGGAGCATGCAATTTTTTCTCTTTTCATATCAGATATCCCTCCATAGATTGATTGTGATAGTATAGTTATCGGCAACAGTTTGAAGAGATATTACCATAATCCTTTCAAGAAAGGGTAAAGGGAACATGAAAGACAAAGTATTTGCATACATTAAAAAGAAATACAAAGTATTGCCCGAATATCCATGGCGTAAATATGACAGCAATGCAGTGTTCCGACATGCTGATAATAACAAATGGTTTGCTCTTGTTATGGATGTTGGAAGGGATAAGCTGGGGCTTGCGGGAAGTGATTCTGTGGCGGTTATCAATCTGAAAATTGAGGATATGTTTTTCAGAGATATGCTCGTTAAGCAGGACGGAATTATGCCGGCGTATCATATGAATAAGCAGCACTGGATAACGGTTCTGCTCGATGGGACAGTACCGGAGAAACAGATTTTTGATCTACTGGATGCAAGCTATATGGCGACAGCATCTGCAAAGAAGAAGAGAAAGATACGGCCGCCCAAGGAATGGATTGTACCCGCTAATCCTAAATATTATGACATTGAGGCTGCTTTTGAAGCATCGGATGAGATTGATTGGAAGCAGGGAAGCGGGATTATCAAGGGCGACACAGTCTTCATGTATGTGGGAGCTCCTGTTTCTGCGATTCTTTACAAGTGTAAGGTTACTGAGGTGGATATTCCTTATGACTACGAAGATAAGAACCTCAAAATAACAGCACTTATGAAGATCAAGCTTTTGAAGCGCTATAAACGTGATAAGTTCACTTTTGATAAGCTTAAGTCAGAATATGCAATTTATGCTGTAAGGGGACCAAGAGGGATTCCTAACAGTCTCAGTGCCGCACTAAAGTAGGTTTTTATTAGAGATTGCCAGCTATACAGCTTAATGTTGAAGTGGTTTTGTGTTTTATGGTTTTTGGTGAGCAACATATTGTTAGTGGGATTTTAATGCCACAAAATTAGAAAATGTGAAAAGCGGTAGTGCAAATCAAGATGAAAAATCTGCTGCAAATATAACATTTCATAATTGAGGTAGTGAGTTTTAGATTAAAATGTCTGCTGTAAAAGAGAAACCTTCAAATAGCGGCAGAAAACTGATACATAGAGAGAATGCCGGATTTTTTCGATATGTAAATTGTGGCAGAAGATTGTGGTTAAAAACATCTACCGCAAAAGGTACTCAATGAAATATTGGCAGTTTTATTCTTGAAAAGTGCTCGATAGCTGAGTCAAAAACAGATATAAGGTAGTATAGTTTGGAGGAGACAATACCATGTCAGAGATAGACAGATTAAAAGAAGTGGTTGAGAAACTGAGGGCTGAGGATGGCTGTCCGTGGGACAGGGCTCAGACTCATGCGAGTTTGAAACCTGAGTGTATTGAAGAAGCTGCTGAAGTCATCGGTGGAATCAATATACTTGAAAAAACAGGAGATCCTGAGAACCTCAAGGAAGAGCTTGGGGATCTTCTTTTACAGGTCATGTTCCATTCTGTTATTGCGGAGGAGGAAGGCCTTTTTTCATTTGATGATGTAGTAAAGGGAATCTCTGATAAGATGGTAAGGAGACATCCGCATGTGTTTAGCGGTGTGACTTTTTCATCAGAGGAAGAACTTCACAAAGCCTGGGCTGATATCAAAAAGGCAGAGAAGGCCGGAAAAGAATGGCATGCTGATTATCTCCCAGAGGCTTTTAAGGAAGCAGGGGAGTTCATTGAAAAGGCTAAGGAAAGAAAAGGGATATGAATTTTGTAAAGCTGATGCAGTCTGAGGAGTATGATTTCCTTAGAACTAATGAGAGACTTGGAAATAGAATAATGCTGCTGGGACTCGGTGGCAGCTATGCATATGGAACTAATAATGAAAACAGCGATATAGATTTCAGAGGCGTTACATTGCAGATGCCGTCTGATTTATTGGGGCTTACCGAGTTTGATCAGTATGAGGATGATAAGACAGATACTGTTATCTATGGTTTCAACAAGCTGGTGAAGCTTCTTGTGGAGTGCAATCCGAACACATGTGAGATGCTGGGGCTTGATGATGATCAGTATCTTATTATGTCTGATCTGGGACAGGAATTAAAAGATAACAGCCATATGTTTTTGTCCAAAAGAGCGATAAAGACGTTCGGCGGTTATGCGGATTCTCAGCTTCGAAGGCTTCAGAACGCGATAGCAAGGGACAGCCTTCCGCAGAGTGAGAGGGAGAAGCATATCCTGAAGTCTGTTATGCATGCCCTTGATGATGTGAACAGAAGATATTATGGGAAAACTGAGGGCGGACTGAAGCTGTATATCGATAAGGCAGAGAATCCTGAGTTTGATACAGAGATATTTGTAGATGCAAATTATGAGCATTTTCCGCTTCGTGATTATGAGGATGTGTGGGGAGTCATGCGGAGCGTTGTGCGAGACTATGACAAGCTCGGCAAGCGCAACAAAAAGAAGGATGACAACCACCTTAATAAGCATGCAATGCATCTGATTCGACTTTTCATGATGGCGATTGATATTCTGGAAAATGGCGAGATTATAACGCACAGGACGAATGACCTGGATACACTGCTCGCAATTCGAAGGGGCGACTTCATGGAGGCGGATGGATCCTATTCACCTGCTTTCTTTGAGATGCTTGATGAGTATGAGAGAAAACTGGATGAGGCTGCGAAGAAAACAACCCTTCCTGATAATCCTGATATGGAGAAGGTAGAAAGATTTGTTGAGCGCGTAAACAGATACGCGGTTACAGGGGAACTTACATGAGAGATATTTTAAAGGAAATAGATGAAAAGCTTGATGAAATCGAGAAGACTGAGAATGTGAAAATTCTGCATGCGGTAGAGTCGGGCAGCAGGGCATGGGGGTTTGCTTCACCTGACAGCGACTATGATGTCAGGTTCGTTTACGTGCGTGATGCAAAGGACTATCTGAGACTTGATGAGCCAAGGGATGTCATAGAATGGCAGCTTGATGAAGTACTTGATATAAACGGATGGGATCTGAGGAAGGCGCTGAAGCAGTTTGCCAGGGGAAATGCCACTTTGTTCGAGTGGAGCGGATCTCCGATAGTGTACAGGACAACTCCTGAATGGGCCAGAATTGCGGAGGTATCGGGCCAGTACTTTTCTGAAAAGTCCGCGGTATATCATTACTATGGGACCGCAAACCATACATATCAGGAGTACCTAACAGGTGAGATGGTGAGATACAAGAAGTATTTTTATGCTCTTAGGCCTATTCTTGCCGCGATGTATATTGAGAAGAATCACGCAGCACCACCGGTTTTGTTTGATGATCTGTTAAAGATGGAATTGTCACAGGAACTTAGGTCTGCAATTGACGAGCTTCTTGAAATCAAGAAACGGACAACGGAAAAAGAAGAGAATCCCCAGCTTCCTGTAATTAGGAAATTTATCGAGGATGAAGTGATAAGGCTTAAGGAAATTGCCGATAATATGCCTGATGATCACAATAATGACTGGGGCAGTTTAAATAGTCTGTTTAGGGAAATAATAGGATACAAAATGTAAAATGAAAAATATCCATGCCACTGTATTTTAGGAGCATGGATATTTTTTGAGATTGTAAGGGGTGTGTTATCTCTTCACTTTAACTGAAGCTACTTTGCTCCAATCTGAATACTTCTTTTCATTTGAAGTAGGATAAGAATATGCGCGGATTCTTACGAAAACTTTCTTTCCTCTGTACTGCTTGGGAATTGTTATTTTCTTTGAATTAGCGGTTCCTTTTGCTTCACATTTTTTAATTGTGCTGTAGAAAGCTTTTCTATCGGAAATCTCAATTTCATATCCGGCAATATTTCTGTCTGCTATTTTATTCCAGTTTATAGATACTTTACCCTTCTTTGATGCCTTAGCCTTGATTTTATTGAGCTTTACGGTTGAAACATCTGTAGATAATCCTGATTTCAGCTGGAAGGTATAAATGCCTGCGTAGTTGGAACCGATTCTTAAATAATAGGTACCGGCATTTAATGAATGAGCAAATTCATCTGAACCGCTACCATCTGCTATATAGTTTCCATTTCCGTCCTGTATTAAATAATTGGGAGTTACTCTATCGGTGAGTGAGGTTAAAACCAGCTTTACATCACATGTTGAAGGTGCTGTAAATTTATACCAGTCATACTTTTCAGCTCCGGAGCATATCATACCTGTATATACTGTTCCGGATAATGATGGAATGATGCTTGCTGTTTCGGGAATATCATTATTTACTGTTTCTGTTTCGGGAAAGCTTTCGTTTTCAGGAGTGAAATAGAAAGTAAACTCCGGTGCATAGTCGTTACAATAATAGTTGCATACTCTGACGGAATACTGGCCGGCTCTTAAGTATCTTGTAAAATCATCAATTTTATACCAGCCATTACTGTCATCAAAAAAAATACTGTTATTGTCCTTGTCACGAATTTCAACACCTTGAATTCTGTCACTGATTGTATGAAATGTTAATCGTCCGGAAGAGGGAATCGTCATAGTGTAATAGTTGTTACGAATACCCTTTTCAAGCTTTATGACTTTATTAAGCTGCATCACTTCACCTTCACCAATCGGTAAAGTAACTGCCTTCGCATCAAGTGGTGACAACCAAATGCTGCAAACTGCTGCCAGCATGACAAATTGCATGCCAAGGAAATTTTTTAAATTTTTCATTTAATCCTCCATAATAATAAATACACACTTAACCAAAAATGCAACAGTTTGTGATTATATCACGTTGCCATAAGTTTAGCAATGTATGATTTAATAATTTGGGTTTTAGGACTAAGATTTTTGAAGAAGTTGCTGATGGAGCTGATAAAGATCAGATAGCTAATGCGATAAGGAAAGCCTTTTTTAAATAGCTGATCTATCCTTTTTGAACTTAATAATTACAAAAACAAGGGCAATGCATAGGCACAAAATATGATTTAAGGGCTATTATTGGTCGAAAAATTGAACATCATATTTGTATGTGTTATAATTTCAACGTTCGTTTTTTACGAAACATGAGGGGACGCGTTTGCAATATTTTGTGAACAGAATAATAGAGAAAAGGGGAAATCGTATGAAAAGAGTTTTAAAAAAAGTTACTGGGATTATTATGGCTGCTGCATTCGCAGTGAGCGCATTATCAGTTGCCAAGGTTGACGCTAAGGCTACTGCAGCAATCAACGCTAATCAGGAGTATAAGCTGACACTTGGATATGATGAGAAGGCAGAATACACATTTGTTACACAGCCTGATTGTACTACAAGTGTTACGGCTTGTATTGTTGGAGGAAGCAGTAACACTGGATTTGCATGGATGAAGATAACTGTTGATTATTGCAAATATGATTCAGTTTATGTCGATAACGAAAAAGGCGCTGCATCAACAGGTACATTTGTATTTGCTCCCGGAAAGACTGCTACTCTTACTTTTAATAGTTCAAATGTAGGTACTAAAAAAACTATAGATATTGCATTTACTGTTAATTCTACTCCTGTCAGCAATCTTGAGAAGGAAGGCAATAATTCACCTAATTCCGCTACTAAGATAAAGCTTAATAAGACATATAACGGTGTTGTTTCATATGCTGATTCTGATACTGACTGGTATGTTTTTAAGGCACCCAAGACAGGTAAATACAAGTTTTATGTTGTAAATACAATGACTGACGGAGGTAAATCTGTTTGGTGTCACGGTTATAAGTCAAAGACAAAGAATGACAGCGATTTTTCTGCTTATTTAACCGCAGGAGACGGTTGGAAGAATTCTAAAAAGATAAAGCTTAAAAAAGGAAAGAAGTATTACATCAAATTTAGCAGCACCGGCCATAAAGCTGTTCCTGTACAGATTAGAGTTAAGAAAGTTAAATAATTGTTTTGATAATATCAGGGTTTGCTTTTTAGCAAGCCCTGAAATTACATTTAAGGAGAATATGTAAACATGAAGAGAGCACTTGTATTGTAATTAGTATTTGTGCTATATTCATCCTTCGAGGGGACAGATATGCAAACAGTATTTGGGGCTGTTTGGATAAAAAAAAGAAGTTTTAAGGGGAAATCAAAATGGAAAGAAACAGAAAATCGTTGGTGTGGGTCATCGCAGCTTTTCTTTGCGTGGCTCTTTTCTTCGGATGTTCATCCGGGAATTTCAAGATTAAGGCAGAAGCTGCCTCCAGAGCAACTTTAGTTACCGGGAATAACTTTAATAAGGCACTTAAAAAATTCGTAAACAACAAGGTTTCAAGTTTTACAGATGAAGATGAGACTATTGAGCATGTCATTTTTATGGCCAAGGGATCCACTCCAAATAAAAAGCTGCCTTCAAAGAATATTGGGACTGCAAATAATTCGGTTATGGCCTATTACGATAGTGAAAAGAAAACCGTATACATTTATTCTGCTGCAAATACCATATTTTTAAATGTTGATAGTGCAAATATGTTCTATGGATATACGGCAGTAAAAAGTATCGAATTTAATGGAAGAATAAACACTTCCAGGGTAACAAACTTCAACGGAATGTTTGGATTATGTCACAAGCTGGAGGTCCTTGATGTAAGCAACTTTGATACATCAAAGGCTACAAACCTTTCCGGTATGTTTAATCACTGTGATGTGTTAAAAACGATAGATATCAGTAATTTCAATACATCAAAGGTAACTTCAATGCATAGCATGTTTTTCTGGTGCTCTGCAGTTGAAAAATTGGATTTCAGTAATTTTGATACATCAAAGGTGGAATACTTCACTCAGATGTTTGTAGGATGTTATGGATTAGAGTCACTTGATCTTTCAAGCTTTAAAACTTCAAATGTTACTGAGATGTATAGGACTTTTGATTGCTGTAAGAATCTCAAATCACTCGATCTTAGCAATTTTGATACCTCCAAGGTTACCAATATGAAGTGGATGTTCGAGGGATGCTATAATCTCGAGAACCTGAATATAAGCAGTTTTAATACATCAAAGGTTACAGATTGTACAGAGATGCTAAATAGATGTGATAAGCTGAAAGTACTTGATGCACCTAAGATTATAGGTAAGGCGATAGCTCTTCCCGGCGAGTTCGGACTTGATAATAACAAGGATGGCAAGGCTGATAATGCAACTGTATATACAAAGCTTGCAGTAAAAAAGAGCGGAACAAGTAACAGATATATCAACCTGAGGAAGGAAGAAGAAAAGAAACCGGATCCTTCAGAGGGTGGCGAATCAGGGAATGAAGGCGGATCCGAATCAGGAAATCAGGGTGATGGCTCTGAATCCGGCAAGCCGGAAGTGAAGCCGACTACGCCAAATGAGGCATCAGCCGAGTCATCGGTTCCTATCGATTCTGCTAATCAGTCAAATCCGTCTGAGCAGGCAGCGCAGGCTACCAATCCTGCAACGCCTCAGGTAGAAGCAGAAGCGGCGGAGAAGATTGACGGCAAGCAAAAGAAAACATCAATTTCAAAGCTTATTGCCGGAAAGAAATCAATCACAGTCACCTGGAAAAAGCAGACCGGCATTAAGGGCTATGAGATCCAGTACACCACAGACAAGAATTTCAATAAGGACGTAAATGCTGTAACTATAGTTAAAGCCAAGACTACTTCAAAAACCATAAAGAAGCTTAAAACCAATAAAAAATACTACGTCAGAATTCGTACTTATAAAAAATCAGGCGCTGAAAAGATCTACTCAAAGTGGAGTAAATCTAAGAGTGTGAAGGTTAAATAAAGAACAAAAAAGAGAAAGCTACTATACCCGCGAAGATCATTATTGCTGATGCTATGCCGGTGGCTTTCTCTTTTACTGTCTCTAAGTCTATATAACGGTTGTTGAAGCGAACCGTGTCTACGATTTTGGGTGAAACTTTACCAATGAACGCTTTGTTTGCAGAATTATTGTGGCCCATAATTTTTCCTCCCATAAATCCATAAATGTTTATAAAAACAACATCTAGTGGTTTTAAATGATTATAACCACAATATATAAAATGTTTATAAACTTGAGGAGAAAAAAATATTAAAAATTTGTTCCCTTGAGCGTGTATTCAAGGTCAGCAGGTGATTCAACTTTTCTTAAAGGAATGTACGCACTTGTCGTAAAATAGCCATCACCGGAGTGATAGTTTACATAAAGGTTAAAAAGATCCTTTATAAGGTCGTCATATGTTTGCGATAAAGCCGGAGCTTGACTAAGCCGAACGGCTAATATTATACTGTTTTTAGCGTGATAAAGCCGAACGGCTTATTATTTGACATTTTTGACTGAAATAAGCCGAACGGCTAAAAGGAGTAAATATGGTCATAGTGGATACTAAAATGTTTGGAGAGGCTTTGAAAAAGCGCAGGAAAGAGCTGGGATATACACAACGCTATATTTCAGAATTTACGGGCTTTAGCATCAGTTTCATTTCTGATTTGGAGAATGGAAAGAGCACGGCTGAACTTGGAAAGGCAATTTTCCTGGCGAATATGCTTGGATTGGATATTGTGATAAATTCAAGGGGCAACAAATGAGAAAATACGACGTTATTTTGGAAATACAGGGTAGACAGGTGGTAGTCGGATATATCGAAGGGGAATCATTCAGGGAATCCGTTGGAAGATCAGCTGAAGTTATGGCGCAGGATTGTTTTTGATTATGTCCTTGGGAATACTGACGCTCATATCAAGAATTTCTCATTACTGTATAGCTATGATCTTGGAGAGAAGAGGCTTTCTCCGGCATATGATAAGTACAGCTATATACGAAGCTGCTACCAGAGAGATGTCTTCCATGGGATTTGAGAATGCAATGGATATAGGTGATAGGATACTTCATGCCAGAAGGAGTGTCTTGTAGTTTTTGAAAAAGTGGAAATAAGGAGGTAATAATGGTAAAGCATGTGATTTTATGGACATTAAAAGATGAACTGTCAGCTGAGGAAAAGGCTGAGATTAAAAAGGGGATTAAGGAAGGACTCGAGGGTCTGAAGGGAAAGGTTCCGGGGATCGTTGAAATCAAGGTTAATATCAATGGCCTGGAATCTTCAAATGCGGATCTGATGCTTGATTCTACATTTGAAGATGAGGCGGCTCTTAAGGGATACGCGGTTCATCCTGAGCACGTAGCAGTTGCGGATACTAAGGTAAGACCATATACAAAGATCAGAAGTTGTTTGGATTTTGAGGTGTGATGAAAGTGGTTATGAGCGATAATAGTATTGGACAGTGTATTCAAAACGAGATCGACAGGATATACGGAATCGAATACGGGAAAAAGACCGGCAAGGTGCTTGTGCCTGCTTTTCTAGGAGACTTCAGAAAAGTACTTGAGAATAGCATTGCGGGGGATGTTGTTTCCGAGGAGTATATGACTGAAGATAAGAAAATGCATCTGATCCTGAAAGGGCAGAAAAGGCTTGGTGCTAAGGGATATGTGCCTTTCATTGTTTCATGTATATGCAATGACAGGGAACTACTTAGCTCGGAAGTATTGTTTTTGGAAGAAATGTTATAAAGGTGCATAGATGGTGTTAAATGATCTATGGAAAAACTGAGTCAAATCTATTCGATGGGGTATTAAAATGATATTTATTGGAAACGTTATCTGGTTTGTTTTTGGTGGATTATTAAGCGCAATAGCCTGGTGGATTACAGGCCTCTTGTGGTGCATAACTGTAGTAGGCATCCCTTTTGGAAAGCAGTTCTTCAAGATTGCAAAAGTGGCACTTATGCCCTTTGGAGCAAAGGTGGTCAGAAAGCATTATCTTTGATTTGAATGGCAACTTTGATATGGTGTGTCATAAAACGGACAGCAAAATTGGTAGAATAGACCCGGATGAAATTGTAAGAAGTTTACGAGTTTATCAGGGAGGTGCTTATGTTTAATACACATTATATCTATCAGGGATTTGGATCGGAATTGCTGTTTTCGGTTGTGATAATAATTCTTGCTGGAATTCTGGCAGTGAGTTAGGAGGTATCTCGGATATGATAACCGTTAATCTTTATTATAAGGGAACAAATGGAAATGCCAGAGCTTTTGCTGATGAAATGGAGTCATCGGGGATAGCTGATGCGATAAGAAAAGAGGAAGGGAATCTTCGATATCAGTATTTCCAGCCGATAGGGGATCCTGAGACGGTCCTTCTCATAGATTCATGGACGGATCAGGCTGCGATTGATGCTCACCATGCGTCGCCGATGATGGAGCAGCTCGCAAAGCTTCGCGAGAAATATGATCTTCATATGACAGTGGAGAGATTTGTCAGTGACGACTATGAAGGAGACGAGGGCTTCATTAGAAAGTAATGTGAAGCTCTTGATGTATAAAAGTGTAAGGAGTAAGGAAAGATGTTTTTTATAATGGGGATAACACAGGGCAGGAAGGATTTTGATTTTAACCAGCTTGTGACCTGCACTATCTGTGGGAAGTATGGACGCTTCAATGTGTTCATGACATATATGGTTTTGTCTCTTTTCTTCATTCCTACAATAAAGTGGAGTAAACACTACTATGTACAGACAAGCTGCTGCGGCACAGTTTATGAGCTTGATCCTGAGATTGGAAAAGCAATTGCAAGAGGCGAAAATGTCGAGATCCAGCAGTGCCATCTGACACGTGTGATGAATGGAAACGGATATGTGAGTGGCTATAAAAAGTGCAGACAGTGCGGCTACGAAACGGCAGAGGATTTCGAGTTCTGTCCTAAATGCGGAACGAGGTTTTGATTGGGGCGAACCGGTAGGGAGAGAGATTTTATGAAAATGGAGGATGTTTGGGAATGAAAAATAGAAAATTTGGGTGGATTCTGTTTTTACTAACTATAATCGTAATGAGTGTAACCCCCATAAACGTATCTGCTGAAGACGGTGTGTTTGTTCCGACTGTAAAGGAAGATATCTATGTCTATGATGCGGTCGATATGATAAGCGCAGATGATGAAGACGAGATCAACCGTATCCTGGATGAGCTGGAAGAGAAGACCTCTGCGGAAGTTGCAGTAATATCTTACGACGATTCAGACCTTACCCTGGAGGAATATGCGAACAAGCTTTTCAATATGCTGGGCATAGGAAAAGCGGAAGAGAATAACGGTATTCTTCTTTTGATGCAAAAAGAGGGAAATCACGTGAGGCTTGAAATCGGAAGTGGAATTGATGATGTTTTCACTGATGATGTCGCAGGAGATATACTCGATAACTATTATGTGCCATACAGGGATGAAAGCACATCCGAGGCGGCGCTGGAGACTGCAAAGGCAGTAGCAGCCAATATGTATTCGTATTATGAATTGGAAAGCGAACTGACCGGAGAATATGAACCTCTGATCTATGGGAATATAAGTGATGAGGAATTTGCCGAAGACGATAATGTATATGAAGTAGAGGAAACGACTGAATCAAATAAAATAGGTGGTATTATTCTGATTGTCATAGTTGGGTTTTTTGTATTATTCGTATTACCATCTATAATAGAGCATTTCGAAAAAAAGAAATGGGCGAAAGACCATGCCGGAGACATGCATATCTGGGAGGCAAGGGAGAGGTTATACCATAGATCTTCCAGTGATTCATTCACCAACTTCTTTGATTCCGGTTCCTCTTTCGGAGGCGGAGACTCAGGAAGCTCCTTTGGTGGAGGAAGTTCCGACGGTGGCGGTGCCAGCAGATAATTACATGAAGGCTATAAGTAAAGGACTGAATTTAAAATGCCCGGATACATTTGGTTTGTATCCGGGTATTTCTCTTTTTTTTTCTATCGGGAAAGCTTGTATATGATTCCCTATTTTCCATCAGGAAAACTTGTAAAGGATTCCCTTTCCATCTCTGGAGCGCCATATTTTTCCTTTGCGTCGGCGAACGCCTTGATCATGAACGCCATATTTCTTGCGAGGTTTCGCATAGTCTGAAGGCCCTCAAGATCCTTCTTTACATCCTCTGCTGTAAAGCCATGAACCTGATTCCAATAAGTGCTTGAAGCCACAGGCATTCCGCTTATTGTGAAGTACTTATTTAGTACATCAAAAGTCGCAGTATTGCCGCCTCTTCTGGCGCTGACGATCGCTGCGCCAACTTTAAGATGCTTTGAAAAAGATGTGCTATAGAACAATCTGTCCATGAACGAGAGTATTGTTCCATTCGGAGAAGCATAGTAAACAGGGCTTCCAACCACCAGACCATCTGCCTCTTCAAGTTTTGGAGCAACCTCATTAACAAGGTCATTAACAACACATTTCCCATTTTGAGCGCAATATCCGCAGGCAACGCAGCCACGAATATCCTTATTTCCAACATGAATTATCTCTGTATCAATCCCTTCTTCCCGGAAAACTTTTACCATCTCATCAAGAGCAGTTGCTGTGCAGCCATTTGCCCTCGGACTGCCATTCAGTAACAATACCTTCGCCATAGAAAACCTCCTTTTTACAAACAAATTGCTAACAATATTATAACAAAAAAGTAAATATACTGAATTTTTAATAATAGTTATGGTGAATCGTGCAGTCGCCTGTGAGGTTACCTTTTCCGGTTGTGGATTGGGTATAGTGAATAAAAAGATGAAAGGAGCGGAAATATCATGATGAAGAATGATGCTAACGGTAAGGATATTAAGAACTTATGGCTCGCAGGAGTGATGGGGGTGGTTGTCGGTGATGCGCTGGGGTGTCCGGTGCAGTTTATAACAAGGCAGGAGGTTAAGGCTGATCCGGTGAAGAAGATGATTGGCTATGGGACTTTTAATTTGCCGGCAGGGTCTTGGACGGATGACAGTAGTCTTACGCTTGCGCTCCTTAGCAGTATCGGCGACAGGAAAAGTGTAGATACAACCGATATCATGAATAGGTTTGTGGAATGGCTGGATGACGGTGAGTACACGCCTTTCGGAATGTCTTTTGATATAGGTCGTGGGACAATGATTGCCATTGAGAAATATAAGAGGACTCACGACGCCGTGACCTGCGGCGGAACGTCGGAACATGATAATGGGAATGGCTCTCTTATGATAATCCTGCCGGCGTGTATATATGGATATGTCTCGGGATTGTCCGGTGAGGAGGCTGTAGACTTGATTCACCGCGTTTCCGCACTCACCCATGGGCACATGAGAAGCAAGATGGCTTGCGGGATTTATTACTTTTGCATGAAGCCGATTTTGGATGTGGAGGGACCTTTGAAGGAGCGGCTTCAGAGAGGTGTGACGGCTGCTTTTGATTTTTATGAGAAGAATTCTGATAAATACGGGGGTGCTACTGAAAAATACGGGAATGATGAGCTTGCATATTATGACAGAATCAGGGATATTGAGGCGTTTTCAGAGCTCCCTGAAAAGGATATCAAAAGCAGCGGCTATGTGGTGGATTCTCTTGAGGCAGCTATTTGGTGCCTTGCAACTACAGGCAGCTTCGAAGAGTGCGAGCTTAAGGCAGTGAACCTCGGTGAGGATACCGATACCATAGGCGCTACCGCAGGTGGACTTGCAGGTATTTTCTATGGTTATGACGCTATCCCTTCTGACTGGCTTGAGGTGATCCAGAGGCGGGAGTGGATTGAGGAGAGGTGTGACGTGGAGGCCAAATGAAGGCATTTTGTGAGGATATCTGTGATTTGAGGGAAAGGTTCAAAAACACAGATGACTATCACTGGAGAATCTGTGTTTTATGCAAAAAACAAAAAACACAGATGATTTATGAAGGACTATCTGTGTTTTGGAGGAAAATGAAAGAAACACAGAAGGACATGGCAGAAGGAGTCTGTGTTTTGGAGGAAAATGTAGGAAACAAAGAAGGGCATGGCAGAAGGAGTCTGTGCTATGGAGAAAAATGTCGAAAGCACAGAAGACTATAGTGCCAGGGGTCTGTGTTATGGAAGAAAAAGTTAAAAACACAGATGGCAACCAATATATAGTCTGTGTTTTGGAAGAAAAAATAAAAAGCACAGATCTACATAATAGCAAGAGTCTGTGTAATAGAAGAAAATGCTGTAAACACAGAATTGTGTGAAGTGGCTGACGGAAATCTCGGGCTACTATTTACCGTGACGTCGTGAAGGCCGTGATAAACTGATACCCAGATGATGGACTTCAACATGACAGTTGAAATACCCATTGTCTGGGTATTTTTTTATTGGAGGCTTTGCTATGAGTATATTCAGGGAAATGAATATCGAAAAATTGAAAAATAATACAGTTGTCGAGGAAGTTACCCGGAATACTATTCATTTTACTTTTGCGTTTAAAGTGAAAATGTTTGAGAAGTGGAAAACCAAACCAGTTCCAGAATGCCTTAAAGAAGTGTTAGAAAAGGTTGGGATTTTGGAAGAAGACCTTTCTCAAT
>NZ_AUJZ01000030.1:0-22929 GCF_000424485.1 Butyrivibrio sp. WCD2001
AAGGGCATTTGAGCTGATGGAACTGGAGATTGTTTAGGACAGAGTTGTAGAAACCTGGTGTAATCGGATTGTTTTCTTCGACGTAAAGGGTTATCATTGTCTTGCATGTTTTCGTACACTTCTGTGTACGGAGTTGCTAAGGCAGGATACCAAACTTTGGTCGGGGAGGGATCCTGCCTTTTATTGTCAGTAACTTTCCCATGATAACACAAAAGGCATGGCATTAAATAATCTGGCGTATTATGCACCAGAATAAATAAGTCCACACCTTTAAATAAAGTGATTCAAAAACAGAATTTAGAATGCAGGTAAAGTAACAAACAACAGTTAATGCAGCGTGATGAAAGAAAACACTTTGGAGGAATGTGGGAAGCAACCGCTGGAGGCTCTGCTTTGCAGGGAGAAGAACCAATGACTTGTGCTCAAAGAGAGTTACTTGAAGAAACCGGTATTTCTTCCTACGAATTAGTTGAAATTGGACGAGTACTGCATCATGGGCATAAGACATATTATGTAGATTACCTGTGCGTTACAGATATCGATAAAAACAGCGTAGTTTTACAGGATGGAGAAACTTCTGCTTATAAGTGGGTTACTGCAAGCGAATTACGAAAAATGTCCAGAGATGAGTTGGCTACGCAAAGGCAAATTAGTTTTATTGAGGAATTACACTAACAGACTGGAGCAGGAATAGGTTAAACTATGGAGTTAGACTGATTCATAGGGAAATGGGGATTATAAAATGACAGAAGAAGCTGGAAAACGAGCTATTGAGAAGGCACTATTATATTCTAAGCATGAGTGGTATGCATCAGAGAAAAATGTAATGCATGGTATCGACAAAAATGGGAGATATGTAGATACGCCGGATATTACATGGCGAGGTGAAGAATTCGATTGTGGTTGGTGGAAGCCGGGACAGCTGAATGTAGGAATTCCCTATGGATGGGGGAATGCTTCATCATTGGAAGAGTTTGACCTGGGTATTGTTGAAGGTAAGTACGCTGGAAATGTACCGGAAGATACATCACGATATGGAAGTCATGAATGTGTGGGTGTAGATTGCTCGGGGCTTGTAACAGTATGTTGGGAACTACCAAAGAAAATACGGGCTAGAGATATTCCCGAAATTGCAGAATTAATAGATATAAAGGATATTAGACAGGGTGATGTCTTTGCGATATCTTCGCATGTCATGTTGTTTAAGGAATTCATTAATAAAGATAAGTGTAAAGTTAGAATTATAGATTCAACCAGAAGTATTGGCAAGGTGTCTCAAAGAGAATTTTTATTAGAAGATTTGCTTTGTCAAGGATATCGCGCATATAGGAAAAGATAGAATTTTTTTAGATAATACATGGTGAAATAGCATGCAAATATTGCTTGGGAGTTTGTTTGGTTTTGAGAATGAAGATGTGATACAAATACAGGGGGCACAAATGTGACTATCGTTCAACTGAGCTGTGTGATACATGGAGTCGATTCATAATAATGGATTTTTATAATTTTGGTATGTACTAAAAATGTACATACCTTTTTTGTTTTAAGTTTAAATTCTTAATATCTGTTCTGTCTGGAATTAATATCTGCACGGTAATTTGGTTAACATAACGAATGAAAACCAAAATTCTTTGTGTAATAAGTTCACAAAATTTTAATGTTCGATTAGTGCAAGTATACAATACATACAATGAATAGCAATTTTTTGGTTGACTTAAGTAATAAATGTGCATAATATATTAACAAAGTTAATACATTAACAACGGAAACAAATTAATGGGGGCGTTAGTGAATTGGATAACAATCCGATAGTCAATAACAGCGATATGAATGAAGCTCACAGAGCGCAGTTATTGAAGATTATTCATCAAAAGGAATTACAAAACGAAATATGTTCCAGGGCAGAGCTTGCGAAAATGACGGGACTCACCCAGGCATCCATAACCAAGATAGTTGCATCTCTTATTGAGAGTGGAATTGTGTTAGAGACGGGTATTATCAAGGGGAGCGGAAACAGGCGTGCGATCGGACTTAAGCTTAATTCTGAGAAGAACTGTGTGATTGGGGTCAAGTTTTCAAGATATATGTACACAGTTGGTTTGTTTGATATATCAGGTAAGTTCTACAAACAGACTGAAGTCGAGTTTGACATTACGGATGATCCGAAGATAGTTCTTAAGGATATGAAGAAGCTGATCCGTGAGTATCTTGATAAAAACGAGAACGTTGTGGCAATAGGAATGGCGGTTCCGGGGCCTTATCTTAAAAATGAAGGGCACATAGCTGTTGTGTCACACATGATGTCGTGGCACGATGTAAATTTCCTTAAGGAATTTGAGAATGAATTCGATAAGCCATTTTTCATAGAACAGGATGCAAACGCCGGAGCTATGGCAGAGTGGTGGTTTGGTAATCATAAAAAGCCCATGAATACACTTGCATACTTCCTAATGGGAGAGGGTGTAGGTTCCGGAATAGTTGAGAATGAGAAGCTTTTATTTGGAAAACAGGGTGCAGCAAGTGAGGTTGGACATATTAGTATAGACTATCGCGGACCCAGATGTGAATGTGGCAATTACGGATGCCTTGAGCTTTACTGCTCTACACGGGTAATGCTTGCAAGAGCAAAGGAAGCTTTGCCATCAATTTTTACTGATAAAAAGCACAATAGAATTGATGATTACGATGTGATATTCGAGGCTGCAAGAAAAGGCGATGGCGCCATACTCGATATCATGAAGGAAATGGCCCAGTACATAGCCTATGGCTGCGTTACCTTAATAAATGCATATAATCCCGACATCATAGTGATAGGCGATGTCATTTCGAAAGCGGGTGATATTTTATTACCGCAGATAAAAAGAATAGTTGAGGAGAGAACCATTCCTGAGCTGTTTTCACAGGTCGACATTATGATGTCCGAATTAAGTGTTGACCCTACACTTTATGGAGCAGCAGCGATTGCTACTGACAGAGTACTGGGGAAACCCAGTGAATATCTTACGGCAAAATAATTCAGGATATGAATTCCTGATATTTTAGCAATATAAGGGGAGGTTAAAGGCGGCAATGAAAGAAAATCCTTTAATTCTTGAAATGCGAGGAATTACAAAGGTGTTTCCCGGGGTTAAGGCACTTTCAGATGTAACACTCGAAGTCAAAAGAGACTCAATTCACTCGATATGTGGTGAAAATGGTGCCGGTAAATCCACGCTGATGAAGGTATTGTCCGGTGTATATCCTTATGGGACATATAGTGGTCAGATCATCTTTGACGGGCGGGAGATGAAATTCCGTAATATCAAGGAATCCGAGCAGACAGGAATTGCAATTATTCATCAGGAACTTACGATGATTCCGGAATTGTCAATCACAGAGAATATTTTCATGGGAAATGAGCTGACAAATGGCGGACTTATCGACTGGACAGAGCAGCGAAGAAGGACAGTGGAGCTTCTTGACAAGGTAGGGCTGAATATCAGTCCTGATACGCTTATTAAGAACCTGGGTGTAGGACAGCAGCAGCTTGTTGAGATAGCGAAGGCACTTTCCAAAAATGTTAAGCTTCTCATACTTGATGAGCCTACATCAGCTCTTAATGAGGATGATTCGGCCAATCTTCTTGAACTCATGAGAGGTCTTAAGGAGAAGGGCATCACCTGTATCATGATATCTCACAAACTTAATGAGATTGCGGCGATATCTGATGCGGTTACGGTTATCCGTGACGGACAAACTGTTGAAAGCTATGAAGTAGTAGCCGGACAGGTGGATGAGAACAAGATCATCAGGTCGATGGTAGGTCGTTCGATTGAAAACAGATATCCGGAGCATAAGTCCAATCCGGGAGAGGTCATTTTCGAAGTATCAAACTGGAATATTGAGGATCCTGCAGTCAAGGACAGGATGGTCTGCAAAAACTCTTCATTTTATGTACGCTCAGGTGAAGTCGTAGGATTTGCGGGACTCATGGGAGCAGGAAGAACAGAGCTCATGCGTTCAATTTTCGGGCAAAACTACGGAATCTATAAATCAGGAACAATCAAAATAAAGGGAAAGAAAGTTAAGCTGAAAACCGTTCAGGCGGCCATAAAGCATGGAATAGCTTATGTGCCTGAGGATCGTAAGAATCTGGGACTTAACCTTTTGGACAGCATCAGAAAAACCATAGTTTCAGCCAACATGGACAAGATTCTGACAAACGGACTTCTGGATTCGACAAAAGAGCTTAAGGCATCTGAGGAGTACAGAAAGGCGCTTCGAATCAAATGCAAGGACGTAGGAGTTGGAGTAAGCACTTTATCAGGTGGTAATCAGCAGAAGGTAGTTCTATCAAAATGGATGTTTACAGAGCCGGATGTGCTGATACTTGATGAGCCTACAAGAGGTATTGACGTAGGTGCAAAATATGAGATTTACAAGCTGATACATGAACTTGCCGATCAGGGGAAGGCAGTCATAATGGTTTCTTCAGAACTTCCTGAGCTATTAGGGGTAGCAGACAGGATATATACAATTTTTGAAGGAGCTATCACAGGGGAACTGAGAGCTGAGGAAGCTGATCAGGAAGCACTAATGAAGCGAATGACAGTTACATCCGCTTAACAACAAATAGGGAAGAGGTTTAAAGTCATGAAATATATTAAGCAGGTTTTAGGGGAAGACCTTCGTCAGTACACCATGGTTCTGGCACTGGCTGTGCTGATTGTTGTATTCAATGTTATATCTGATGGAAGAATGCTCACTTCTTCCAATTTCCAGAATCTTTTATCAGGTAATGCTTACGTCCTTATTCTGGCGCTTGGCATGCTGATGGTTATCGTAATAGGTCAGATTGATCTGTCAGTTGGTAGTGTTGCCGGTTTCTCAGGAATGGTAATGGCTAAGGTAGCAAGTGAATTAAATCTCCCTTGGTATCTGGCAGTGCTCATTGCACTTGCAATCGGAGCACTTGTTGGTGCCTGGAACGGTTTTTTCCTTGCAAAGCTCGGTATTCCGGGATTCATCACAACACTGGGAAGTATGATGATGTTCAGAGGCGCAGTTATCTGGATATCTCAATCCATCTCAGTTCCCGCACCTGAAGAACTCAGATTTTTCGGAGCAGGCTACATGCCTGAGTGGGGACCTAAATTCACAGGAATGAATAACTCAACTCTTGTTTTGGGAATAATCGGTATTATCGCTCTTATAATCGTTGAAGTCAGAAAGTACAAAAATTCCGGACAGATCGCCGGTGCAAAGCAGCCTTTATGGGTTGTAGTAGCAAGAATAGTTCTGATTTCTCTGATAATAGCTTACTTTACCTGGCTCTATGGAACAGGAAGAGAGGGAACTTCCTTCCCGATACCGGGACTGATTCTCCTTATTCTTGTTATCGTTTATCACATTATTACACAGAAGACCAGATTTGGTCGTCACATCTATGCAGTAGGTGGAAATAAGAGTGCAGCAGCTCTTTCAGGTGTAAATGTGAGCCGCACATATTTCCTTACAATGATGAACATGTCCATGCTTGCAGCAGTTGCCGGAATTCTTTTCGTAGGAAGATCTACAGCAGCAGGTCCTGCTGATGGTAACCAGTGGGAGATGGACGCTATTGCATCAGTATTCATCGGTGGTGCAGCTGTTTCAGGTGGTGTTGGAACCATCATTGCAACCATGGTCGGTGGTATGGTTATGGCAGTTCTTAACAACGGACTTATGCTCATGGGTGTAGGTGCTGATAAGACACAGGTTATAAAAGGCCTTGTCCTTCTTATTGCCGTAGCATTTGATGTTTACAACAAGAAGGTAGGAAAAGCTTCTATTATAGGAAGACTCTTCCCTTCAAAGGAAGCAGCAAAGAACTGAGGATAAACAGGAATCTGTAAATTTGTAAGGCGTATCCGGCAGGTAGCGCTGCCTGCCGGCCTTAAATAGAAAAAAGGTTATATTTACCAAGGAGGAAAGTTATGCAAAAGAAAAAGATTATGGCAATGATGCTGTCTGTAGTTCTTACAGTAACTACACTTACAGCATGTAGTTCAGCTCGCGAGGGCTCATCAAGTTCATCTGATGAAAAGAAATCAGAAGCTACAACAGAAACAGCTACTGAAGCTGAGTCAACTGAGGAAGCAGCTGATACAACAGAAGCTACAGAATCTACAGAAGAGACTGCTTCAGATTCAGAGGCAGAGGCAACTCCTGCAGCTACAGAGGGCTTTGAGGAAGGTGCTACCATCGGCGTTTCACTTCCCTGGCTTGGAACTCAGAACTGGAAAGAAGCTGAGACAATGTTCAAAGAAGAACTTGAAAAAGCAGGATATAAGCCTATAGTTCAGGCAGCTGACCAGAAGGTTCCTCAGCAGCAACAGCAGATCGAGTCAATGATCGAGAACGGCGCTAAGGTTATCGTTGTAGGTCCTATCGATGGAACACAGCTTGGTAGCGCACTTGAGCAGGCTAAGGATGCCGGTGTTTATGTAATCGGTTATGACCGCCTCATCGAGAACACAGAAGCAGTTGACGGCGTAGTTCAGTTCGGTAGTGTTCGTACCGGTGAATTACAGGGACAGGCACTCCTTGACGGTCTTAAGAAAGAAAAAGGCGAAGGCCCTTACAACATCGAGCTTTTCGGTGGCGGCCCTGCTGATCCTAATGCTCCTAACTTCTTCAAAGGTGCTATGTCAGTTCTTCAGCCTGAAATTGATGCAGGTAACATCGTTGTAGTATCCGGTCAGACAGAGTTCACACAGTGTGCTACAGAGGACTGGGACAATGCTAAAGCTCAGAAGCGTATGGATTCACTTCTTGCAGGTAACTACTCCGATAAAGAGATCGACGGTGTTCTTTCTCCTAACGATGGTATCGCAAGAGCAATCGTAACAGCTTGTGAGGATGCAGGTCAGCCTAATCCTGTAGTTACAGGTCTTGATGCAGAGAATGAGTCAGTTGAATGGGTATGGCAGGGCAAGCAGTACTGCACAGTTGCTAAGCCTACACAGGATCTTGTTGCTAAGTCAATCGAGATCATCAACGACCTTAAGGATGGTAAGGGAATGCCCGCTACAGATGTAACAACAGACAACGGCAAGAAGGAAGTTCCGATCTATGAGCTTGATCCTACAGTTGTTACAAAGGACAACGCTAAGGAAGTTTTCGCAAACGATCCTGATCGTATGGCCCTTATGGACTAATAGTTTTTGTCATAAAAATATGAGTGGTACAGGTGTGTAAATGCCTGTACCATTTTTTTTGAGCACTTAGCAATGCTCTTCTCATCTCAGGCTTGTATTGAATAAAGAGATAAGGGACATCTGTTCTGCAGATTATGAGAAGATAAAGCACCTTGCTTATTCAGAGGATATGATCAGATGAAATTAAAGAAGCTTCGAAGCGCTGAGATAACAACCATATATCAGGAACGGCTGCATTGATACTGGGCTAAGGGTAAGATGCTTTGGAGTTCCATTCATAATACTTGTGCTGGAAAATAGCAGTATCAGGTCCAAAGAAAAGCTGTGGGAGATGTACCGGTCCTTTTACGGTGCAGTTTTTTCAAGGGGTATAGCGGAAAAGGATATTCGGAAGGCTTTGTCTCCAATATGGATATAGTTACAAAGCGCCTCCGCAATAATTCAGATGAGAAGGTGGAAATCATTTTTACAACGGACTGCTTATGTAGTGACTGTCCATCCAAAGTGTCAGAGGGTGTATGTAAAACAGATGAAAAGGTTCAGCGTTTTGATAAAGGAGTAATAGACGCACTTGGACTTAAAGAAGGAGTTTACTCATATCAGGAGCTGATCACCAAGCTTGATGAACATTTGGGTTCAGGAAAAGAAGATGAGCTGCTTAAAGCTATCTGCGGAGACTGTGAATGGTATCCGGTAAGTGCATGCTGGAGAAATATCAGGGATAAGAAATATGTTTTATGACGGGTATAAGGTGTACATGGAACGGTAGGTTCTGTGTACATTTTTTTGATGATGATGATCCGTTTTTGCTTTGGCTTAAAGATGAAGGCTTTAAGGTGGAGTTATTTGGACATAGTAACGTTGATAATGCTATATACGTGAATATCAATTCAAACCATGCGTTAAATGCGAAATGCCAATATATGCGATTATTATTCATGACAGTATTTGGCATTTATAAAGGATAAACAAAGGATTGACATTGTAAGTTCTATTTGAATAAAAGTTAAAAAGATGATCACATCCCATGATTTTTTGTAATAAAGTCATGGGATTTCTTATGTTTTTAGGGTTTATATATTTTTTATTATCTTGCACGAAAAAACCTATTGACCTGGAGTTAACTCCAAGGTGTAAGATGACCATATCGAGGCCAAAAAGAAATATGACATCGCTCTTGAAAAGATCAATTACAAGATCAGCAGATATGAGGCAGCATTAGAGACGGGAAAGCTTGAATGGATATAAGAAAGGAAAAGATATTCTTGTAGCGTGGTTATGATTATTGATTTGTAGGAGGGCAGAGACTATGGTGTACAGAGATTTTCAGGATATTAAACTATCAGGACTTGGTTTTGGAGCCATGAGACTTCCGGTTGTCAATGGTAATGATGCGGAGATTGACAGGGAGAAAGCAAAAAAATGGTTGATAGAGCTATGACAGCTGGAATCAACTATTACGATACAGCATTCGGATATCATGACGGTAACTCTGAGATAGTGATGGGTGAGATACTTTCAGGATACCCAAGGGACAGCTATTATATCGCAACAAAGTTTCCGGGGTATGACCTTTCAAATATGCCAAAGGTTAAAGAGATATTTGAAAAGCAGCTTGAAAAGACCGGGATGGAGTATTTTGATTTCTATCTTTTCCATAATGTGTGTGAGATGAACATCAATCAGTATCTTGATCCGAAGTACGGGATCTTTGATTATCTTATGGAGCATAAGAAAAATGGCAGGATAAAGCATCTTGGATTTTCATGCCATGGAGAGTATGAAGTCCTTAAGAGATTCCTGGACGCATACGGGGAGCATATGGAATTCTGCCAGCTTCAGCTTAATTACCTCGACTGGAAATTCCAGAAGGCTGAAGATAAGGTTAAACTTCTGAATGATATGAATATCCCGGTATGGGTTATGGAACCGCTTCGAGGTGGTAAGCTTGGAATAGTGTTCATGGAAGGGAAAAGGGACAGGCTGAAAAAGACCTTGAAGGCCTTCAGACAATGAGAGTTCTTGCCAGAAACATGTCCTTCCTAATGAAGAGCATAGCTCTAGGAAAAGACTGTGAAAAATGCTTATTTAGCATTCTTCGCAGTCTCTTTTGATGTAGCGGTATTTTCTTTTGAACCAAAGGTAATGAAGAATAGCATCATAAAGATAAGTCCAAAACCTATGGCATCGTAGATGGTGAATCTACTCTTTAAAACAAATGTTGAGATAAGGGCAGCTGTTATTGGTTCTGCAAAACTGTAAAGAATAGCTTTTTGTGGACCGATCTTTGAGACTCCGCTTATGTATAGGGTAAATGCACAAATATTACCGATAACGACAACAAAGAGTATTCCCAATATTCCCATAAGGTTTGGAATGTAATATATTTTCCAGGTTCTAAAAGCTATTCCCAAGAGTGCACCGCCAAGTAAAAATGACCATCCCTGAGCCACGATGACAGGAATGATATTTGTAATCTTCGGTGCAAGTACGTTGTATATCATTACGCAGAAAGCACTGCCGATACCGGCAATAAGTGCAGGAAGTGGTAATGAGATGTGCTTTAGATCACCATGTGTTGTTAACAGGAAAACACCGGTTATTGCTAAAAGTATGGATATGATTTCAAAAGATCTGGGCAATCTCTTTGAGGTCATGCATGTAAAGATAAGTATAAATATTGGTGATAGATCCTGAAGTATTGTTCCCATGGCTGCATTTGAAAGTTCAATTGTTAGAAAATATAGGAACTGACAGATACTTACACCCGCAACTCCATATATAATCATCCATTTTGCCATTTCTACAGATTTCCATGGCTTGAACACGGTATCTTTATGTCTTATCAGGCAATACAAAAGGATAAGTATTCCTGAAAGACCAAGTCTTATAGGCACGAGCCACCTGCTATCCATCTGCTGTACGGTAAAAAGGTACTGGCCCATTGATCCGGACAATCCCCAGCAAGATGCTCCAAGTAGCGTATATATTATTCCTTTTAGATTTCTTTTCATTGTGTTACTGCTCCTTGACAGAAAACATATATAACACAATCAGAATTCCTTTTCAATTTATCTTCAGGATAAAAAAATCACTTTATTTTTTAAAAAACCAAAAAATGTTGGTATTTCATATTTGAGAAAGATAATCAGAGATTCAAAAGGAGATTGTAAAAGATGTTTTTTAAGAAGATATTTGCAAGGATATGCGCAGGAGCGCTTTCGGGGACCCTTGTATTCTGTATGAACCCTTCGGATATGGGAGTTCAGAAAAACCAGGTGAATGTTCAGGCGCAGCATCTTGATGCATCTGGCGAAAAAAAACGATGATGAAAAAGGCGGCGAGTCAGAAGAAGTAAGTGATACCGAAGAAGGAACCTGCTCAATGCCGGCTTTTTTAATGCCCTTTTTAAAATTTTCAGAGTTGACTTATTATCGGAAATTTGATAACTTTAATTTTGTGTTACAAATCTAAAAGAAAGCGAGGTAATCAGTATGTTCATAATGACAAAGAGAAATGCAAATGAATACAGTATGATGACCTCGGTTTGTGCTTTCTGATTTTGGATTTTTAAAAGCAGTCTTTTAACCGTGGCTTATTAGTCACGGTTTTTCTTTTTTATCCACAACCCAGGTCTCCATACAATTATTGGTAGGTGGCATCCCTGATTGTCAATGATGAGCAGAAGAGATTTCTTGCGCCTCCTATCGGTATTCTTGCGAGAGGGTATGTTTACCGGGATTGCAATGCAAAGGTTTATGTTGTTGTTTTAGAAGAAAAGTCTGGAGAGTCGGATAGTCTTGAAAGTGATAATTCGCTTGGAAGTGAGAATGACAAAGTGAATTCTGACAAGGTTATAGGTGTGGCTCTTGTCCGGGAGTTTACGGATGAACCTCTTGGGTATGATTTGCAGCAGTTCATGATTGATAAAAGATATCAGGGAAAAGGCTACGGAACCCGGGTACTTATGCTTATTTTGGATGAACTGAAGAAGGAGCATCACTATGATCATGTAGAGGTGTGTGTGGACAAGGAAGATGCGCCTGCACTTCGAGTCTATGAAAAGTGCGGGTTTGTCGACTCCGGATTTATAGATGAGGATCTGCCTGATTCAGTGAATCTGATCTGCAGGTTTTGATGATCTGATTCTTGAGAATAATGTTAAAAAACTGAATGAAATACAATTTGATACATAAGAATATACTTGGAGGAAATATGAGTTATAACTGGATTAATGCAAAAGACTACACAATGAATTGTTTTCTGTTATTTGACCGCTGGGCTTTGAAATGGATATTTACGGATTGCAGTGCAAACGAGTGGTTCTCCTATGGAGACAGAGATTATAAGCTCGACATGGCGATGGCGCTTTACAGGTATCCACATGTGGAGTGGTACGTGCGAAATAAGGCGCCGGAATGCACAGAGTTTCTCGATGAGATTAAGAAGATACCCTATGGCAACTGGACAGAGGACGAGATGAAGGAAGCTGAGAGTGCGATTCTTCAGGCTCACGAGACCTTTGTTGTTTATGCTTTTCCGGAAGTAATGAATCAGGTCAACTATATTCGAAACTGGGATGAGAAATATTTATACGAGCTGGTTGACCTAACTGACAAAATCGTTCTGGACGTTGGATCCGGAACAGGGCGTCTGGCCTTTGCAGCGGCGAAGAAAGCAAAGAGAGTCTACGCCAGCGAGCCTTGCGACTGCCTGCGTGAATACATGAGAGACAGAATTAAGGCGGAAGAAATCTCTAACGTGAAGGTGCTGGATGGAGAGGTTTTGAGCCTACCTTATGAAAATGACACTTTTGATGTTGTTCTGAGCGGACACGTAATTGGCGATTTTTATGAGGAAGAGATTGCTGAGATTACACGTATCACAAAGGATGGCGGATGGCTTGTTATCTGCAACGGAGACGATGAGTTTAAGCGCACCGGACCGGACAGTGAGCTGACATCAAGAGGCTTTGAATGGCTTAGCCATGAGAGCATTGAAGGTGGGATTATTTATAATTACAGGAAACAGGTTAGAAAGGAAGTTTGAATGAACTATTTTGTAGAAGGCTTCGCAATTGGAACGGAGATAAGAATATCTTTGAGTGTTCCATTTTTCAAAACTTTGTTGAGGATATGATCTTGTTCCAAAAAGCAAGTGATCAACTGATTGTCGATTTTTATAAGGATGTTAGAGATGCGCTTTCCGGAAAAGAGTACAGAATAATGTATCTTCAGAGCGACGACATTTCATCTAATATCGACATAATAAGGAAAGAAAGGTCGGATGTATATGAATGTAGAATCCGGCAGTGTCTTTATTTTTTTTAGTCGATAGCTTTAAATCTGCCCGATTTTTGTTATGATAATAGGACAGATTTTTTATGAACGGGGTAAGAGCTGATGGAAGAAATATTTGATGTAAGCGATGATAATGGTTTTCCAACAGGGCAGCAGGTGACAAGATCAGAAGCGCATAACAAAGGAATTCCGCATAGAACAGCGCATACATGGATACTTAGAAAAAGAGGCGATTCATATCAGGTGCTGCTTCAGAAGAGAAGTGCTAATAAGGAGTCTTTCCCGTCGATGTTTCATCTTGATATGAACATGTATGGAACACTCGATAGTATTGTCGGGGCAAATACAGAGGATTCAGAATTCTATGAATATATTACAGAAGATATTTCTCCGGAAAATGTAAGTGAAACAGATGCAAATGCAGCATTTATATCACTTATAGAACTTCTCAGATCAGACCATGTGCTTGAGCCCAGCATGCTGCAAAACTATCAGATGTTCCAGCTTATAGCAGGATACTGTGACCTTGCTAAGGATATGGATCTGGAACTTGTAGAAAAATTTCTTGGGATGATAGATGATAACGAGATACTTGGGATGAAGGCTCAGGTTCTGCGTTTTCCCAATGGCCTTGGAAAGGGCGAAGAGTAATATGGATATCATTTACAAAGGTGAAAGGCTCAAATACATAGATGATTACTATGGAGACCAGGTATTATGGATAACCCGTCCAGAGCAGATCGGGATGGAACACATGAAGTTTGTTGGAGGGTATCCAAATGAGTATTGCATCTATATTTCAGAGCTGTCAACAGAAGAAAGAGCTGAAATACAGAGACAACTGCTGGGACAATTATCATATTGTGGTGTGGATTGTTCTGCATGCCCTGATTTTTTAAATAAGAAGTGCCCGTCGTGCAGGCATACGGAATGGAAGAGCGGAGATGAATGTATGCCTGTGAAGTGCTGCAATGAAAAGGGCTTCGATTCGTGTGCATCCTGTGATGGCTTTCCATGTGATGAGATGGCAGCTTTTTATAAAGAATCCGACAGCCACCAGTATGCATATAAGATAATGTCAATTCTACGAAGGATGCATTAGCATTGCAAAACGATGGAACTATTCTTGACAATGTACGCAGCGCTGTCAAGACAGAGGCTATAAAAGCCATCAGAGAAATGAGTGGCATGAACCGCAAGGACTTTGCAAAATGGCTGATCATGGCAATACTGATCTATACGGCAACCCATCAGCAATGGCAGGAGTTTGTAATAGCCTTCTGCATCGGATTTGCTTCTTATCTGGCAGCGAATGCAGTACTGGGACTGGGATTTATGTGTGAATGTGACAACATAGTACTGCATATAAATCCCTCCTCGTTATAGTCCGCAGTATTTCAGGCTCTTTTCCCAAAGTTCGTTCCTGTTTTCCTTAACATAGGAAAGCGCAGATGATTCTTTTATATTTGTACTACGGTCAAAATATTTACCAGAAATGTTACTGAACTGTTCATCTGTTGCTATCTGGAAAAGAGCTTCTGAAGACTTTTCAAGTTCTCCATATCTGTCTGGCATAGTTGTCTTTACCACAAGAGCCCTTGCCTTATCAGCATGGCCACCTGAGAAATTAGTTGCAGCCATAAATCCGGGATTAAAAGAGTTTACTGTAATACTATCCCCACTTTTTCTAAATTCTTCATCTAACTTAAGGGTAAGATAGATGGCAGCTAGCTTTGAGTAAGCATAGTTTTTCCTGTCGCCTACTGCTTCATAGGCAATATAATCTGCACCCTTCCATTCAATGCCTCCGGGAGGATTATGCATGTCACTGGTAACATTAATAATGCGACCATCTGCCGCAAAATGTGGAAGCAGAAGCTGTGTCAAAAGAAAATGGCCAAGATAATTGGTAGCAAACACAATCTCAAACCCTTCTTCTGTCATGCCGCTGTCTCTCATTGATGAAATACCTGCATTATTGATAAGTACATCCACAGTGCCATACTCATTTATATATTTATCCGCAAAAGCTCTTACAGATGAAAGTGAAGATGTATCCAGCTTCATGCTTACAATGTTTTCATTGCCAGTCGAAGCTGAAATGTCTGCCCTTGCTTGAGATGCCTTTACATCGTTTCTGCAGGCAAGGATAACTCTGTAATCACGAGATTTTGCAATCTTTTTGGCCGTTTCAAACCCAAGTCCTGAATTTGCACCGGTAATTATCACGTTTTTCACTGTCAAACCTCCTATAAAAAAGATTATAACCACTTTTTCTTTTTAAAGAACATGATCTCCCCGAGCACAATAGCCGCACTAATCAAGATCACAATGATGTAACTGCCCTGGTATTCCAGTTCCGGCATATATCTGAAATTCATGCCATACCATCCCACAATAACTGTCAACGGCATAAAAATGGTTGTAACTACGGTAAGTACTGTCATGATGTTATTCTGCTTTATATCAAGATGTGTTTTATATACATCACGCACCTGAATAGTATGATCACGTAGTGAAATGCACATATCCTTGAGGCGTTCTATTTTACCTGCAAACAGCCTGAAATACCTCAGGTTATCCTCTGAGAAGAAATGGTTCTCATTTTCTTCAAGTACCTCTGTCAGATCCAGCATCTGCTCATAATGATTTCTAAGCTCACGTATCGCACTTCTTATTTCATTTAGTTCTTCTACAGTTACTGTTCCGGTCTCAAGCTGAATTGATTCTTCCATATGATCCAGAACATCCTCATATCTTTTTAATAGCGCCTGATCGGATGAGATGATACAATCCAAAAAGTCATACATGAACCTTTCATAACTGGGCTTTCGCCACCTCTTAGCTACTGCAATCTTCTCTACTATTTCAGTCGCCGCAATTCCATCGTCAATAAAAACTATGCCTTTTTCATCCAAAGCAAATGCAAACGATCTGCCGGGTGATTCAAAATCATTTCTGTCGGGAATCCTGAATGTTCCTGTAATAGAGTCATAATTTACATCTGCCTTTGTCATCATAATTTCCTGGACATCCGGCTCTAATTCAATTCCCATGTCAAACGACTCTGAACTATCCATCCATTCTGATCTGGTCAGTATGATTACATAAGGATTGTGGCCATTCTTCACTTCTTCTAAATGACACCTCGTCAATTGCTCACTGATCATGTAACAAATCATTGGCTTATCCTCCTTCGTCCTTATGGTACTGTCTCCCGACACTAGAAGGCTTTAGCCTTAATTGTTCAGGTCAAGTACCTTTTTTAGTAGCCTTATCAATTCTTTGGTCTCGTCGCCCTGCAGGTTTTTAGTCATCTCTTTTTCAATATCTGTTCCAACTGCTTCCAGCTCCTTTTGTTGTGCGTATGCTTCCTTAGTTGGAACGATATACCTGCTCCTTGTATTATTGGGATTGGTCCTATACTCTATAAATCCCTTTTTCTCAAGATTCTGTACAATACCGATGGTCGTAGGATGTGACATTGAATAAAATTTCTCAAGGTCAACAATCCTGACTCCATTGTCTGCCTCTTCAAACAGATATTTCATAACTTTATATTGCGCACCGGTCAGCTCAAACTTTTCCAAATATGAATTACATACTCTGTCAAACTCAAGGGATGCCTTTTTTATCAATATCGCTGCTTTGTCTATATTCATGACTGTTCTTCTCCTGTTCTGGTTCTAATATTATCCTGCATGCTTTTCCAAAAACGATATCAGTTCAGGGTTGTCACCATAAAAGCTTACCTGAAGTGCATTTCTAAAATCCAAAGCCATTACGCCTAAGATCGATTTTGCATCCAGCAGGATATGACCGCTGGAAATGTTTACATCAAAGTCGCAATCATTTGCCAGTTTTACTAATTTCCTGGCATCTTCAATATTTAGTTTTATATTGTTTATTACATTCTCATTCATAAATCGCACCTCTTTAATCATCGTAGGATACGACGTTATTGTATGGTAGGATACGACGAATGTCAAGTCTATTGCAACAGAAAAGCACTGTAGTTTATACAGCGTTTCTTTTATCAGCATGGAAATGTTCAGAATCAGGGCACCCTCAATAAGGCTCTTAGAAGAATCATAAGAGACTGCAATCAGAAAGTTCTTGATAATAGAAAAGGAAATGAGAAAGTAGTCCTTCTCCCCAACTTCAGCTGTCATACCTTAAGACACACATTTGCCACAAGACTTGTTTGAGGCCGGAGTCAATATAAAAGTTATTTAGGAGACCCTCGGGCACTCAGATATATCGACGACATTGGATATCTATACAGATGCGACCAGTGATTTCAAGAAATCTGAGATGGACACATTCGAAGATTTCATGAACAAGAAGAATAAGGAAGATAAGAACGGGAAATAATACATAGCGTCATGAGTTTGGTCATAGGACCAGGCACATGGCGCATTTTTATTGGAAGGGAGGAATTGATTGGATGAGTGGACATGAAGGAATCAAGGCAGAATACAGATATTTTGCTTTAAAGTTCCAACTTATACACCCAAATCCAGTGATGGCTTATATGATGCTCATTTCAACAGGAAAGAAGAAGTTGGACAAAGCTAGAAGCATCGTTATAAAGAAATTCTGTGAGCCGTATTGCTGGGAAAACAGACATAGGTAAATCTATAAATTTTAGAATTACTTCATGATTTATGGGGTATAATGAAACTGAGATAACACATTCTCAGGTATTAGATGATGGTCGGGTAAAAGTATATATTCAGACACCAGTTGATGAAGGCTTTCATAATGCCACTTGCTATCTCCCGACACTTAAGAGCTTAGACAAGTAAAAGATTGATAAATACTGAGGATGCAGTAACCATGAGGGGTGTCTCCACACCCAATTTACACCCGTTCAAATTGAACTTTAGATCGTGGGTGCATTCGTTAATCAGATATTCTGTGATATTTAAAAGGTTTTATCAGTTAACAAAGTGAGAAAATCCTCCAAAATCGGACCAATTTTATCAGAGAACTCATGAGACAATTTGTGAACGAAAATAGAGGATGATCTCCTGTGAATTTAATAGTGATTTTTTACATAGAGCAATTTTCCAGCTTCGGAGAATTGCTCTTTTTTCTTGCCCGAAAATCGGGTTTGACCACTATTTCATTTCACAGGAGGAAAAAGATGAATTTCGAAGATTTCAAAGAAAACTTTTCAAGCGATGTAAAAGACACATTGGAGAGAAGAAACGGTATTGAGTACGAGGTGGATGCCAGAACAGTCGAAAAGATGAATTCAACGTATCGGCGGACTGGATCATTTTCGGACAGGATGATAAGGAACGAATGGAAAGGAAAATAGAGACGGATGAGATACTGAAAGCATTCTTTTCAATAAGGAAGGCTGCAGTTAGGAAAGTTGCCATTGAGCAGATCAGGGCTCTGGCAAAGCTGTGATTATAGAATTCTGAAGGCAATTTGGATGTCAATATGAGGTGTATATGAGATGGCATGTTATTTGACTTTGGGTAATCGACTATAAAATGTTACGACGAAAGCTGATATCGATACAAAATGTATCGAACGAATCATTCATATTGACATTTTGCCAAATGAGTGGTATTCTATCTATGTATCGACTTTTGTCAAAATTGGTGGAGGTGAAAGATGTCTAAGCTTGATGTAAGAATCACTGGAATATCCATTGAGAACTTCAAGAACGTGATATCAGGGCAGGTTGAATTAGTAAACACGAGGAAAGCATATCGAACTAGTATACTAGGGATATATGGGCAGAATGGTTCAGGTAAGACGGCGCTCATTGACGCTATTCTTCTGCTAAAATACAACCTTTGTGGCCAACGAATACCACCTATGTTTGCAGATTACATACAGGTTGATGCGGATTTTGCAAAACTCAGATATGTGTTTAGTGTGAAGAACAAAGAATGTGAATATGAGGTTTTTTATGAGTTTTGTATAAAGAAGGAAGAAGATGTTACCGGACAAAACTCAGATATTACTACGGGTACAAAAGAAAAGTATAAAACAGTAGTATATGATGAGGTTATCAGTTACTCCTATGAATCCAAATCAGAAAAGATGAGGAAATCTACACTTATAGATACAAGGACAGACGAGTTATTTCTTCCTGCTCCTAAGCGTGAATGCCTTATTGGAAATGATAAAAAGCTCAAACTTGACTTGTTGGTTACAAAGAGGGTTGCTTCGGCATCTTCCAGATCCTTTATCTTTTCCCCTGAGTTAATAAATAACATAAGAGCTAGAAGTAACAATAATCATGATACTGAGTTCCTTAGACATTATCAGATGATAGAAAGCTTAATTACCTATGGTAATTTTGAATTATTTGTTATAAACACTGCGAACTCAGGTGTCATTAGCATGAATGCCCTGCCACTTGCCTTTAAGTACGAGAAAGCACAAAAAGGCGCAGTTGGCAATATGGTTATCCTCCTTGATGGAACTTCTATTATTCCCGAGGAAATGCTTGAGCTTGTGAAAAAAGTCATGCAGGACATGAATATTGTTTTGGAGAAAATAGTTCCGGGACTAACTATTAGTGTAAAAGATCTGGGAAAAATTGTTCAGCAGGACGGTCAAGTTGCAAACAGAATACAGCTGATGTCGCATAAGAATAATAAAGAGATTCCTCTGAAATATGAGTCAGAAGGAATAAAAAAGATTGTATCAATTCTACAGTTGCTTATAGTAATCTATAACCAGACTTCTATTACGGTAGCCATTGATGAGCTGGATTCCGGTGTTTTTGAATATTTGCTTGGGGAAATCCTTAGGATATTATCGGAGAAAGGAAAGGGACAGTTAATCTTTACATCTCACAATCTCAGGCCATTAGAGACACTTGATAAAGGATTTATTGCATTTACAACAACAAATCCAAAGAATAGATATATTAGAATGAGTGGAGTTAAGGAAAACAATAACCTGAGAGATTTTTACTTCAGAGATATAGTATTAGGCGAGCAGAACGAAGAAGTTTATGATCATACGAATAACGCTGAAATAGCGCTTGCTTTCCGGGAGGCAGGTGAGATAAGTGGCTCGTAAGAAAATAGTTTTTGTAATAGTCGAGGGCCCTTCCGATGACAGTGCTTTGGGTGTAATTCTTAACAGACTGTACGATAAGAATACGGTACATGTAGAAATAACTCATGGAGATATAACTTCTGAAAGTACTGCCAAGCCGGAAAACATTGCTTCCAAAGTCGGAAATATTGTCAAAGCTTATGCAAAAGCAAATCATTTTAAGCAGGAAAACTTTTTGAGTGTCATCCATATCATTGATACGGATGGGGCTTTTATTCCAAAAGATCACGTCATAGAAGATGCTAATGCTGAAGAACCGATATATACGCTTCAAGAAATAAAAACGTGTAGACCTGAGCAGATAATAAAACGTAACGAGAAAAAAAGTGAAATCATGTTAAGGTTATCAGCACTAAATAGCGTATGGGTATCTGTGCCATATAAAGCATATTATATGTCAAGTAATCTTGATCATGTGCTGTACAATAAGCTAAATAGCTCTGATGATGAAAAAGAAGACGATGCATATACTTTTGCAATCAAGTATAGGGATGACTTGGAGGGCTTCCTTTGTTTCATAATCGATTCTGATTTTTGCAAGTCGGATGACTACAAAGAATCCTGGGAATTTATTCAGAAAGATCTTCATTCCCTGGAAAGATGGTCAAATCTTGGCATTTGCTTTAAAGAAATCAGAGAAGAAAGAAAATAATAAAAGTGATGAAAGCAGTCATTGAATGGCTGCTTTTATTATGTCTGAAACTCGGAATATGATGTCTGAACATCGGACGATTTTGAAACTGTTTCTACTATATTATATAAGAGTCTTAAGACCAACATCATATTGCTTTTGGTTTTCATCGTTTCAAAGGAGGGGAAAGATGGCAGCTGAAAATGATTTTCTACTTATTTATGCGGAATATGACAACGGCAAGAGGATCGACATCATATTTGAACACTATGATAACTTTCTTGAGCTGGCGGATATGTTTGAAGGACGGCTTTTCGAGAATATTAAGGAAGAGAAGGCTTTTAACCGGAGAGAGGCAAGAGGAGATCTTGGTATCAGGGTCCAGACCTCAGGGAAGAGTGATCCGACCTGCATGGAGGCGACAGGAAATCTGACCCTGATACAGGATATACAGGATGGGAACATCGATGATCAGTAGCTTCAGAAGAAGCTACATCTGCAGGCTCATCATTAGAGTTTGTTGTTCCTTCTGACTTTTCCGTCAGATCCTCTTTTAAGGTCGTATCTTTCTCGTCTTGTTTTGACGATGTCATTTCGGTTTTGTTCCATTGTCGGCACTAGTGTTTTTCATTAGTCCACAGCCATTTAATAGCATAGTTGCAGCCATAATAGATGCAAGTAGTCTAAGGGTATTCTTTTTCATGGTATTTCCTTTATTTATCAATCAATTTTTTGATTATGTTTTAGGTTTCCATAATTTTACTCACTATTGCACAACATTATTAGAATTTACGGAAAAGGTAAAATAAGTCGTTGGATAAGGTTCATTGTTTAATGTGAAATGCCACCATTCAGTAGAGATTCCCTTAAAGCCATGAGCTATCATGGTAGATTGTAACAGCTTTCTGTTTTTTAATTGCTCATCTGAAATTTTGTTGCTATCAGTGTGACTTATAATACCAAAAAAATCGAAAGGGCTTCCCATATCGACATCTTGTCCTGTACTGCAATCAAATAGCGTTAAGTCTACAGTGCTTCCGCGACTATGTCCAGAATGTTCAGAGATATATCCCTTTTTTATCAGTTCATTTTTTTCAATATCCGGATAAAAAATTATTTTCATTTTAATGTCATTATCATCCATTGCCCAGTTTTTAAAAAAAGTAACTGATTGTTGTGGCCTATATGCATCATAAATTTTTAATCTGTAGCCTTTTTGCAATAAATCATCACTTACTTCTTTTAGAGCCTCTGCAGCTTCTTTTGTAAGTAATGCGATAGGTTCTTCATATCCATCAATGCGTTTACCAACAAAATTGTAATTTGAATAATAACGAATATCCAATAATATATCAGGTATTTCATCAGCCAAAACTACAAAATCAGAGGAATCATCTGAGAACTGAATACTAGAATTTGATTTAGTATTATAAATTTTTTTGTTCATTGTATTTTCTACTGTCATCTGCTCATTTAGTAATTTTGAGTGTGCTTTTGCGCATATAGTTTGTTCTAAAAGCTGAAGTGACATAGCCATCATTAAAATAATTAAGATAAATCGACTTACTATTTGTGAGATATTGGCAGCATATTTTTTCATACTATTTACCTTTTTATATAGGTTATTAGTAAACATAATTTTTCATCTAAGTAATGTATTTTCAATAGTAGCACCTTAATTCTATCAAATATTAGATCATTTATGTATTTTGATATTAAAGAGGGCGATGAATTGAATGTAGAACCATATTGCGATAAAGATGCATGGCGTGGATTAATATTTAATGTTTACTCAATTTTTATCTATTTTTAATCATGTTTTTAGCGAATTATAGGATAATTAATATTGGTGGGATGTGCTAATTATCAGGAGGATCTGACTTGAATGATATAGATATTACTCATATTTGTCCAAATTGTATGAAAGACATGGGTGAAAGTAGTCATGTATGCCCTTCTTGTGGATACAGGGATGCTCAAACTGAAGAATCCAACACACATGCGCTGAAACCATACACGATTTTGCAGGGTAAATATTTGGTAGGGAACGTACTTGGTGAAGGTGGATTTGGAATAACATATATAGGACTTGATCTAAATTTGGAAATCCGGATTGCAATCAAAGAATTCTATCCCAACGGATTTGTGACCAGAGAGTCCGGTGTCACCAGCAAAGTTACAAATTATACTTCCAGTGATCGTCTTCAATATGAAAAGTGGAAAGACAGCTTTGTCAGAGAGGCAAGAAGTCTGGCAAAATTTTCGGATCTGCCGGGTATTGTTCACGTTAAGGATTTCTTTCAAGAGAATAATACTGCCTACATAGTGATGGAATATGTAGAAGGAGAGACTCTTAAAAGCCATTTAAAAAACTGTGGCGGAAAAATGCCTGTTCAGGAAACACTTTCAATGATGAGGCCGGTAATACAGTCTCTTGCAAAGATACATCAGGCTCAGATAATTCATAGAGATATTAGCCCAGATAATATCATGATACAGGAAGGCGGCAGCGTAAAACTTATAGATTTTGGTGCTGCTAGAGACTTTGGCAACGGTGATGACAGGAGCTTATCCGTATTGCTGAAACCAGGGTTTGCTCCAGAAGAGCAGTACAGATCGAAAGGTAATCAGGGACCATGGACAGATGTATATGCACTTTGTGCAACGATATACCGTTGCATAACTGGAGAAAAGCCTCCGGAATCCATGGAGCGCATGAGACAGG
>NZ_AUJZ01000031.1:0-17605 GCF_000424485.1 Butyrivibrio sp. WCD2001
ACAATAACAAATGCAGACATAAACGGAGCTGCAAATATCTTAAGAATAGTATTCCCAAAGGTAACCCAATGGGATAGAGGCATAGTGGACATGCCCTGTTCTTTGGGATGCGCTAAGCATCCCAAAGGTTCATGCCGCTCTGTGGCATAACAGAAACCTCTTCCGACGCAGAGTCGGTGGTGGTAGTTCATGAGGAGATGCATCCCTGGGGAGCAGGTGCTCCGACAGATGATGAGGATATCTATTTTAAGGTTGTAGACCTTAATGATGGGAGCATAGTTACTCTATTTAAAGGACCTCAGCAGTTTTTTGATATTTATTGGAAATGATATAAAAATCCTATAAGAAAATTAGCACTCTACTTGACAGAGTGCTAATTTGGTGTTATACCATATATAGAACAAAGGAACAGAGAAGACCATAAGGACTTAGGTTCCCTAGATCTGAACCCTCCGTCCCAATGCTCAAAAATAAATGTTTTTGATGCAAAGGAGGAAAAAACTATGTTAGCACCTAGTATTTTTGAAGAAAATCTTTTTGACAATCTGTTCAATTTTCCGGATTTCAGAGAACTGAACAACATGGAGCGGAAGCTCTACGGACGTCACGCCGACAGGCTGATGAAGACTGATGTTAAGGAAGAGGATAACCAGTATGAAGTTAGTGTTGATCTTCCTGGTTTTGCCAAAGAGGATATTAACCTTGAACTGAATGACGGGTATCTTACAATCAGTGCTTCAAAGAACATGAACAATGACAAGAATGATAAGAAAGGACGTCTGATCAGGCAGGAGCGATACAGTGGCTCGATGCAGAGAAGCTTCTATGTAGGCGACCAGATCACAGAAGAGGACGTAAAGGCAGCCTTCCA
Source organism: Butyrivibrio sp. WCD2001 (assembly GCF_000424485.1). Lineage (NCBI taxonomy): Bacteria > Bacillati > Bacillota > Clostridia > Lachnospirales > Lachnospiraceae > Butyrivibrio > Butyrivibrio sp. WCD2001. Next base: position 872 of record NZ_AUJZ01000031.1, read on the forward strand.
TCACGGAGTTCTGACACTTACCATTCCTAAGAAAGAACAGGAAAAGCTTCCTGAAAAGAAACATATCATGATAGCTTAAGAGCCAATAGGCTCCACATAATAAGAAAACTCCTAAAAGGCATCCCGAGACCAATCACCTCGGGATGTTTTTTGTATTATGATTTTCACGACAAATCAGAGCAAGAAATGTCGGGTAATACTAACACCATCGGATTAAACTGATACTATAAATATCAGGAAGAGGTAAGGATATATGAATAGACCAATTACAACATTATTTATGCTAATGTCTGTAGACGGAAAAATCAGCACCGGATCAACTGATAACATGGATGTAGACAGGGATTTTCCTGAAATGGAAGGACTAAATGAAGGACTTCATCAATATTATGAGATTGAACAGACTACAGATCTGTGGTCATTTAATACCGGGCGTGTACAGGAAAAGATGGGAGTCAATGAGAAACCTATGCCCGTTAAGACACCGGTTTCTTTTGTGATTTTTGACAATGCTCATCTCACTGAGCATACAAGATAGTATAGAAGAAAATGCGAATGATCTAGATTATGATGACGTCGTCAGGGCTGTAGAGTCTGTATGGGATAACAGATGCTATAATATGGATTTTGATGAAAGATTTACAGATATAGAAAACGCTATCGAATCAGTTAAAAATGATTTGGAGTATAGCATAAATCACATCACCGACGATTAACCTATATATGTCGTAATATTTGAAAGAGCAATTAAGCGGAGGCATTTATATATGGAAGAATATTGTGGAAACTGCCATTCTCCACTCAAAAAGGATCAGAATTATTGCCCATACTGTGGAACAAAGCGAGGCGAAGGAAAATTTGATCCATTTGATAATGAGATTACATGTGTATATGGTCCTCCGGTAACGGTTAAATATAAATGTAACTCTTGTGGTAAGAAATGGACAGTTAAAACCTTAGGTGGTGATAACAGTAAATATTGTCCTGAATGCGGCAAATCACCTATAACGAAGGTTAGTGAAGAATTTGGAATGTTTTAAGATTTAGAAAATGGTCCAATGGACATTAATTGTCCATTGGGTTTTGTAAACTATAGCCATAAAGAGGTATAAAGGAAATAATAAGGTAGGGTAAAAAATGTACCATCCAATCAAAGAAAAGAATATGCAGGCTTTAGCGACCTATCAGAGGCAGTTATGGAAGAATCCTAAGCTCACCTTTTTATTTTTTGAACTAACGGACAGATGTAATCTGAACTGCATACATTGCGGAAGCAGCTGCTTAAATACCAATGCGACATACCTTGATTTTGAAGTGATTAGTAGGACTTTGAAGGAAGTATCTGAGCGGTATGATCCAAAGCAAATTATGATATGCGTTACCGGCGGAGAACCTATGCTTCATCCGGATTTTATTAAGGTTATTGCAGTGTCCCATGATCTTGGCTTCCCGATAGGGATAACTACAAACGGAACGCTGATTGATGACAAAATGGCTGAGAATCTTAAAAAAGCTGGTCTGGATACGGTAGCGATTAGTATTGATGGCTTAGAAGCAGCACATGATGCTTTTAGGAGGAGCCCCGGTGCATTCAGGAAAGCAATGCAGGGAGTAAAAGCATTGAAGCGTGTAGGAATAGAGCCGCAGGCGCTTACTGTTATCCATAAAAACAATTTTGATCAGCTAGAAGATATTTATAACTTTGTTAAAGCAGAGGACTTTTATTCGTGGCGTGTTGTAAATATGGATCCTATAGGCAGGGCAAAAGAGCATGAAGATTTACTTCTTGATGGAGAACAGCTCAGAGGATTATACGATTTTATCCATGAAAAACGCTTTGATCCTGACAATGATATGGATGTTACATATGGCTGTTCACATTTTGTCACATATGAGTATGAAAATGAGCTTCGCGACTACTACTTTCAGTGTGGAGCCGGTACAAAAATAGCGAGCATCCGAGCTAATGGCGATATTGTTGCTTGTCTTGATATTGAAAGAAGACCGGATCTTGTGCAGGGGAATGCATATAAGGACAGTTTCTGTGCTGTATGGGAGATTAGATTCGAGAGATTCAGAAGTGATCATACCGCGAAAAGTGCCGTTTGTAAGGATTGTCCACATAAAGGTGTTTGCATGGGAGATTCTGCACATACCTGGGATTATGATGCAAATGAACCGCTGTATTGTGTTTCAAAAATGATAGACGATATTGCGGAATGACTATACAGATACCCAAAACCGATAATTATTATTTTTGCTGCTAACGAGTGATGAACTCATCAGTAAGGGAAGGTGAAATATGCAGTTATCTTTACCAATTACAGAAAAAGAATACTATCTGTTTGTGAATAAAAAGGAAATTTATGACAAAGCACAAGAGCTAGGAGAAAGACAAGTCATTTTATTTGAAAAAGACAAGTTTGATGCTGATGATGTAACAGCACTTAATAATTCTGATAAGCAGGTAGTTTTTGCGTTCTTTTGTGATAAAGATGATGAAGTACTTCACCATCTAGTCTGCCAGTTGGAGCCATATACTCCATATTATTCACTAAAGGAAGATACTGTTTTTTATAACGAATTCAGATATGAGAGTATTGATGCAGTTGTAAGGAATCTCAAGGGTATTATTACAATTATTGAATATGATCTGAAAGATGATGGCCTCATTTCTACTACAGATTATAAAGATCGATGCGGCAATTGTCATTCGGAGTTAGAACCTGAAGACAAATATTGCAAATATTGCGGAACTAAGCGTGGTGAAGGGGCATTTAAGCCATATCGAAATGTCTCTTACGGATTGTATGGACCATGTGGAACATATTTTTATAAATGCCATCATTGCGGGAAAATATTTGAGTACTGGACTATTGGCTCAAGTGATGTAAAGCATTGTCCTTCCTGTGGAAGCGAGGTTGAGGATACAGATTATAAGGAAGATAAGTAATTAAAATATATAATGATGTAGGTTTATGAAGGATGTGGTCAGATTGGCTACATCCTTTTTTGAATATACAGTCTGCTATCTTATATGTCAATGATTTTCTTATATTGTTTTGTGGCTATACTTGGTATATAATTTAGTCACAAAGGAGGTGCACGTTATGCAGATAGTTCCAATGAGAGATTTAAAAAACACTGTAGAAATAGAACGCAGATGTGCTGAATCAAATGAGCCTGTCTTTGTTACCAAAAATGGATATGGCCGGCTTGTTGTGATGGATATAGATTATTATGAACGTACTATGAGAAAGATTGATGAGGCTTCTCTTGTCAACAGGGGGATTTCAGACTACGAGAACGGCCGGACTGTCGATGGAAGGAAATCTTTGAAGAAGCTGAGGGAAAAACATGGTCTTTGAAGGATATGATTACGATTTTACCGAAATTGCAGAAGCTGATATCGATGAGACCCTTTCGTATATCGAAGATGATTTAGCAAATCCAGATGCAGCGGCTGCATTTGCAGATACTCTTGAAGATAAGCTTGAAGAAATATGCAAGAATCCCAAAACAGGGCGACCTATCGAGAATCCTTTCTTAAAGCGTGATGATGTTCGCAGATTCCTTGTTGATAACTACATTGCCTACTACATTATTGACGATGAAAATGCAAGGGTTGTCGTTCTTAGAGTGGTTTATGGTAAACGTGATCAGGATAAGATTTTGAAGGATTTATGACACCGCAGTCCTTGCTATATAGCACATAATATATCTAAAAATCGGAGATGCTCATATTGAACACCTCCGATTTTACCGTTTTATTTAACCTTTACACTCTTAGATTTGCTCCACTTGGAGTATATCTTTTCTCCGCCAGATTTCTTATATGTTCGGATGCTGACATAGTATTTTTTCTTAGACGTAAGTTTCTTTATAGTCTTTGATGTCCTCTTAGTCTTGCCAATATTAACAGTCTTAACATCTTTCTTAAAAGACTTATCTGTACTGTACTGAATTTCATAACCCTTGATGTCTTTAGCGGTCAGCTTTTTCCATGAAATCGTAATGGATTTCTTACCTGCCCTTAAGCTTTGAAATAGAAGTACTTTTCTGTTTTTTGTTGATATTCTCAGCCTTTTCTTCCGCATTTTTTGCTGCAGTGGAATCTTCAGCTGTTACCTGCTTTGAAGAATCTGTTGCTGTATCAGTTGGCTTTGTCTGTTCTGTAGGGTCAGTTGGTTTAGCTGGATCTGCAGGGTCTGTAGGCGTTGTCGGATCTGTAGGTGTTGAAGGTTCAGGTGAAGAACTACCGGATTTATTCTTCCATTCAGCTTTGATTGTTATATCGGCTGTTACTGTAATGCTTTCGCCAACGCCTATTGTCACAACGCATTTTGATTATCACTCCATAGATCACAACCTGCTAAAGCTGGATATTTTGGGACATGATGACCCAACGATGATAAGGTTCTTAAATGACTGCACCGGGCTTGATCCAAAAGATGTGCCACTGGATGACAAAAATGTCATGGAGCTTTTCATGAGTACAGACTCTATCGGAATTACTCCCGAGCAGATAGGCGAAACAAAACTGGGCTGCCTTGGGATCCCGGAATTTGGTACTGATTTTGCGATGAACATGGTTATAGATGCAAAGCCTACATCTTTTTCAGATCTCATAAGGATATCAGGTCTTTCTCATGGAACCGATGTATGGGTTGGAAATGCCAATACACTAATAGAAGAGGGTACAGCAACACTTGAGTCATGTATATGCTGCCGTGATGATATCATGGTCTACCTCATCATCAAGGGTATGGATAAGTCACTTTCCTTCAAGACCATGGAGTCTGTGCGAAAAGGCAAGGGCCTTACTCCTGAAATGGAAGAAGCCATGGATGAGATGGGAATGCTGGGTAATTTGCCGCAGTCCAGCCAGATCAGTATTTTTGATTTCCTGGAATAAAAAGTGTGTAGGTGGACACATTTAGTCCATACCATAATTTATCATAAGTTTACTAAGAGATACATCATGATAAATGTAACTCGGATTAGTGGGGGAGAGCAGACTATTTCGTATTGTGAAAGGAAGGTATTCACTATGAAGAGAATATGGTTTTGGATCAAAAACTGTCTTATTGAAGATAACCGGGGTTGTAAGTCTTTTTGCGGAACCTGCCAGTATTATGAGCAGTGCAGAATGGATGAAGATAATGAAAACCATATGTACCTGATGAATAATCCCGAAAGAAAAAGACTGGTAGGAGCTATGAAGTGGTGGCTTCCAAAGTACATTGAGTATAGCTCAAAAAAGGCTTGAAATATGTGTATTTATTATAGGAAGAAGAACAGATGCCTGAAGATAGTTTATTAGATGAAAAAATAAGGAATCAATGGAATTCGATAAAAGAGACAATCCGAAAAGAATGTGGGCTATCTCCAATAGTATACGGAACCTGGATAGAGCCTCTTATTTTTGAGAAATACGAGTCAGAAACAGCTTATATCCTAATTCCACATAACAACAGGATGGCAATTGACTATATTAACAAACGATTTAATGCTTTTTTCGTAGTTGCCATCTCCGAAGTAATTGGAATTGACTCCTTACAGGTTGTATATATCATATCCGACGATGTTGCTAATGCTGTCACTCAGGAGAAGAGAAGTGAGGAGCACAGGATACAACAAGGAGCCCGTCTAAAAAGCAAATCTACCTTTGATAGCTTTGTTGTCGGTGACAGTAACAGATTTGCCTATAGTGCGGCAGTAGCGGTAGCTGAGGATCCCGGGAATGCATATAATCCTTTATTTTTATATGGTGGTCCAGGCTTGGGAAAAACACATTTGTTGCAAGCTATAGGTAATTATATTCTTCATAATACGCCTGAAAAGACGGTATTGTACGTGACATCTGAGGAATTTACCAATGCTATATTTTACGGACCAAGAAAATAAAGTCCATGTCTATTTTATTTGGAATCGGGAATATATTCAAAGAAAAATCCATGGCAATTAATCACCATGGATGCTGATAAACATATCATAATTATTCTCAGACTAAATGCACATGTATCATTTTATGTTGCGTTTAATCTTGGAAAAGAGCGTTTAGAATAAAACTTTAGTCGTCATCCTTCGACCGTTACTAGAAAAGGTTAGTGCACACTTTTGAAATTTCTTTGAAATGTAAAAGTAACCGCATAAGATCTGGCATTATTCAATCTTGAAAAGCAAGATTTTATGCGGCTTTTCTTTTATAAAGGCATAGAAAACAGAGAACTGACCAATTTATTGCAAGACTAAGCGGTCACTTCACACCACTTTCTAAATACTATGCACTTAGTCCTGCAGATTGATTTCTGTTATAATTCTATTGATTTATTTTTTTATCAATGACGGCTTAAGTATCACATCGTCCGGCAAGATTTTGTGATATCCAAGCACTTCCAGAAGCTTATTATCAACAAGCATTTCCGCCAGTGCGAATGGCGTACAGTTGTTTAATGAAGCTCTGGGATAGTTGTTGATATGATTCATGACAAGCGTTATATCTGACTGGGACAGGTTTAAAAAGCTTGTCCCTTTGGGTATAACATACCTGATGAACTCATGGTTTTTCTCGATCATTCCTTTCTTATGTAAAGATTTACATAAGAAAGGTTATGACAAGTTATTTTTTATGTAAAGAAACCCATTAAAGTCAGCCTATTTTCAGGCATTACTAATGGATTTCTTTACATAATGATTCTTAAAGTTTAGATTTGCACAGATCCTTAAGCCAACTCTTAAGTGATATATTATTATCCCACTGTGGCTCTTCCTTTGGAACGATTTCTTTGCTGGCTGCTTCAATGGCTTCACGCTTGAGTTTGGCATCAGCTCTTGCATATCGTTCAGTTGTTCTAACGCTTACATGTCCGAGTAAGTCTCTGATGTAAATTAAATCAACACCCGAAGCAACTAAACCCATAGCTGTTGAATGCCTGAGCTTGTGAGGGCTCATATCTACTGGTATTAGGTTAGGGTCTATTTTTCTGGCTGCATCAGAGTACTTTGTTACTATGTAACATATCCCTTGTCTAGTGAATTGGTTTTTCATGTGGTTAATAAAAAGCCAGTCATCCATATGTGAAGGGACATCGTAATGCATTTCTTTAATGTACTGTTTGATTATCGGAATTATAAGGCTGCTTAATGGAACAAATCGGCTCTTTTGTCCTTTCCCGTGTACGAGTACTGTATATGGAGATGTAAGCGATATGTCTTTTACTCTTATGTTTATAAGTTCACTTACCCTCATCCCTGTTGTATAGAGCATCATCAGAATTATGTAATCCCTTAATCCGTTTGTGTTATGTAGTGGGATTTGCTCCATTAAGAGTTTTACGCCATCCTCTTTGAGATAAGATATCTCTTTCTGCGGAACCTTCTTTATTGGAATTCCAAGTATCCTTTGATATTCCGGCATATATTCCGGCTTTACATATGAGAGATACCGGATAAAACTATTTATTGCAGCTTGTTTTTGATTTCGTGATGAAATGCTATTATGCTGGTGCTCTTGTAACCATTCAAGAAATCTAATGATATTTTCATATGTCAAATCGGATAACGTTACTTTATCAGCGTCAATGGATTCCTCTTCTGAATAGTATTGCAAAAGATTAATGAATGCATATCTATATGAATCAATTGTTTTAGCGCTACAGCCACGATCATTTACCATGTAATCAGTTAAGTACTTGTTCAAGAAGATGGCAAAGTCAGTCCTGTTCATAGATAGTCGCCACCTTTCCAAAAATATCATTTATACTTGCAGCCCATTTTTCTTCTATGTAGGGGTAAATGTTTACTGTAAGGCGTAAATACTTTTCAGTTGCATATATTGTTTTATGTCCAAGGTATGTTGACAGTACCGGTAATGCAACATAAAGATCAACGCCGTTGTCTACCATCTGCTTAAACGAACGTACTGCAAAAGTGTGTCGCCAGTCATGTATCCTTGGTCCGTTACCATCGCCAAAATATGGTATTTGGGCCTTATCCAAAAACTTTCTGTGAAGTTCATATATGACATCTCCGCAGAGCCGGTCACCATTTACATTTGTAAAAATATATTCATCATCTTCAAGGGCATAGAAGCATTTATCTGCGTATTGTGTTATTAAATCTAGCAATTCATCTGAAAGCACAATGTACCTAGCACAATCGTTTTTGGTTTCATATAGAGCTATTATTCCATTTTCAAAATCTACATCCTTTTTCCTTATGCCAAGAGTTTCATTTATTCTTGTTCCACAACAGTAGAGAATCCGGAATAGTACAGGAAGCTGAATAAGATTCTTTTTATTCCCTTTATCAGGCTCATAAGTATCCACTGCCTGAAAGTACCTAAAAATCTCATCGTCTGTATATATATGAGGCTTAAAGTCGCTTTGAATTGATTTGATATCATGAGGAATGTAGACATCATAACCCTTTCTGCTCAAATACAGCAGGAAATTTTTGGCAAAGTTAATGCGAGAATAATGAGTTGTTACAGCTTCCTCATCCCTCTTAACAGCCCAGGCAATTGCATCATTTTCGGTAAATCTTACATCCGTTATTCCTTGTGATACGCAAAACCTGTCAAACTGGGCCAAACGTTTTTCATATGAGAGTCTTTTGAAACCTGATGCTTCTTTATAAGCGATATAACAGTTCATCTCATCTGCAAATCCTGAGACATAAGTATATTTCATGACTTTGTTGCCTCCTTTCTATAATAACGGGAAGAAAGTGTAGGCATACTCAAAGTACAAGTACGAAGGCGATCAATATCTACTTTTAAATATATTTTCGTAGTTTCAGTAGATTGATGTCCAAGAACTGTGCTAATAACCGGAAGAGAAACATTTCTCTTTAATAGATTTGAGGCCAGGCTATGTCTTAAAGAATGGGCTCCATGCTTTTTATCCTTCCATCCAGTTATAGCCGCTTTTTTCATATATCTTGTAACAATTGAATGAATAGTAGGGGATTTTAATGGCTTTCCATATTTTGATTGTTCTGATGAAAGGATAACTTCTGGCCGTTCAGATTTTGGCCTTCCATGCTGAAGATAATCTATAATAGCATTTCCTACCGAGGAAAGGAGCGGATACTCTACTGGGACATCAGTTTTTTGTTGTTCGAATCGTATGATGTTTTTATCCCAATCTATCTGATCAAGCCTAAAGCCTGTTATATCAGCACTTCTCCAGCCATACTCAGCTGCAAGTAGCAATACAAGATAATCTCTTTTTCCTATAGCAGAAGATCTGTCCGGAGCATTTATTATTCTGCTGATTTCTTCTTCAGTATACGTCGTAGGAATGCTGCTATGCTGATTAAAACTGTCAGGAAGTATAAATGATGATAGATCCTTTATCGTATAATGCCTGCTATAAATATATCTAAAGAATTGACGAAGGGAATTGGCGTAATCATGCCTTGCGCCAACTGTTTCACAGTACTCCTTGAAATAGTTTTCTATTTCATCCATGCCTATCATTTCTAAATCGATATTTCGATATTTCATAAAAGCATTTAGTTTAGAAAGAACCCTTGTGTACTCAGAAATAGTAGAGTGTGTCCTATGTAGTTCATCTCGTGCATAAATAAGGAATTCCTGTATTAAATTTCCTGTTCTACCAGAAAAAGTGTATTCAACTCTTGGTGATCTGAATTCAAACTCGCCATCTTTCTGATATGAAACAAGCATACGAATGGCTCTTAAATGCGTTTTGTCTTTTAAACTCATCCCTTCTAAAAGCAGATGGGTTCCTATATGGTAATCACAATACTGATTAGCGATTCTTTCAGAAAAAACTGTTAAAGAGTTCTTTTCCATCCAGCATTTTAGTTCATCCCAGTGCGACTGAATCTTTTCTGCATAGTCAGGTTTGTACTGTCTGTCAAACAGCTCTGCACTACATAGTTTAATTAATTCACTGATATCTGTTACCATAGACAACGTTCTCCTTTCATAAATGTCTTTAGTAACAGTATCGGCATTATTATGTAAAGAAATCTACAAATAATTGCTTATACTACATGGGTTGTTATTATTTCTTTACATAAAAAATAACTTGTCATAACCTTTCTGCCAGGAGCAGTAGGAATCGCAATAGAATACCCTTGTTTTTATTTCCCCATATTGATCACATTCAAGTGCCAGTGGATTAGAAAATTCCGTACCTCTGTCTGTGATTATTACCCCGAAAATTCGCCTAAAGGCCTCAATTCCTATCATTTTGCATAGATTGTTTAAAGTATCGATGACACAGCTCTGAGTCTTGTTAGGGAGCAAGAAGGCTAGCATAAGATGGCAACTTCGCAACATCAGTGTTAGTATGACGGGACCTTCATCAGCCTTACCAATAACTGTATCCATTTCACAGATCGAAACATCTGGATTTTCTATAAGAAAATTCTTGAAATCAGCATATGTTCTATCAAATGTAAACACATCATGATTTCGCCCAGTACCATGCTTGTAGCGAGTCTTAAACTTCACTTTTCTTGGCATATCGATATTTCTGGCAGTAAGATAGCAGCCATCTACAAGGTTATAAAGTGTTCTTTCACAGCAGGGAAGTTCCTTTTGATGATTAAAGAAAACAGTGGAAATTGACTGACCATTAAGTAGCAGAGGAGATACGAGATTATCTATCTCAGCTACCTCAGAAGGAGAAAAGGAAATCCCTGAACGGGACTCAGTAAGTTTTTCTTCATACAACAATTGGGCACGTTTTGCCTGATATTTGAACTTAATATACCGGCAGGCATTATCCCCCATGGTAATGTCAATTCTGTCACAACCATTGCATACAAAAGGGGAATTCTCGATAAATCGACATTGCTGTGGTACATAATCTTTACAATTATTTGTGTTGCAAGTACCCAGACAAGTATTACAATGCCTACGGCATGATTCATCCCCACAAACATGCATTCTTTCACAGCTTTTTTTATGGATACATGGATGAATTCGATAACTTGGTTCAGATACTTTATAACGATTTCTTTGAATTTCTCTTGCAATGGTGGATCTGGATTTCTTTAGATCTTTAGCAATCATATTGATAGAGACTTTTTTCTCAAGAAGTTCTTCAATGCGAATGCGTTCCTGGAACGTTAAATGTTTATATTGAGACATTTCTGATTACCTCCCATATTCAAGAAGTAATCAATCTGCAGAACATAAACAATTATCGCCTAATTAATCATATATTGCAAAGGTAACTGCATGGGTGTGCGTTATGTCTTGCAGTGGTGCACTTAAAAATTCATTTAACACGTCATCCTTCGACATCAAAAAACATGTCATTAAATTCTCCTTTTGTGCAATGATATTTGCGTTAGCAACGCGTTCCAGCGGGAGGTGGACCCCCTGTCTGACATCGTTCTTTATTGGCTTTATTTCTTTGTTGGATATGCCGTTAATTCTTCAAACTCATCTACCGGCATAGGCTTGTAGAAATAATATCCCTGCATTTCCTCACATCCAAGACTTCCGAGGAAATCAGCCTGTTCCAGTGTCTCAACACCTTCTGCGATAATAGAAGTTCCAATAGCATGGATCATCTGGACCATGTAGCTAAGTATTGTCCGACCCATCTTTTGGTCACCTGAACCGGTAATAAATCGAAGATCAAGCTTTATGCGATCAAGGATAACTTCTTTTAACATATTCAGTGATGAGTAACCACTTCCAAAGTCGTCCATTTCAACTTCAAAGCCTGCTTCACGAAGTTTGGTTGTTGTTTTGATGATGGTATCGGAGTTTTCGACATATGCGCTTTCCGTTATCTCAATACGAAGTTGACCAGGCAATAGGTTATAGAACTCTTTTAATGTATTAAAGTGGTCGGCTACATCAGGGTTCTTTACTATATCAAGTCTTGATAGGTTTACTGATACACACAGTTGTCTGCCCTGATCATTCCATCGCTTCAAATCCTTACACACAGTGTCCCAAACGTGACAGTCAAGATCATAGATAAGCCCAGCATCTTCCAAAACCGGAATAAATTCTCCCGGAGAAATGTTTCCATCCTTCTTGCTTTTCCAGCGGCAAAGAGCCTCTGCACCAGTTATCATCCCAGTCTTATAGTTGACCTGTGGCTGATACCATACTTGTATTTCCCCAGACTCAATAGCTGCAGGAAGGCGACTTGCGATACCGGCACTTTTCCTTCCCATGTCCCACTGCTTTGGGTTATAAAACTCAAATCCTTCTTTCTTGGATTCTCTGACTTTTCTTTCTGCAATGCGGGCATAATCAAGCATCTTATCCACGTTTATGTCTTTATAGTCATCAGGCATAAGAACATAAATACCAGAGCAGAGCCTTACAACAAAGTCTTTTCCACGATCGCTAAAATAATTGCGAACAGGAGTCAAAATATATTTTTCATCCTGAAGAATCTGTTCATTGCCGCCAATACATCGAAGGATAACAAAATGATCTCCATCATACCTTCCTATAGCTTCTTTATCGGTAAGTACTTCAAGGCTTCTCTCAGTCCAAAATTTTAACAGCTCATCTCCGGCCTTCCAGCCAAAGCTGTCGTTGATGAACTTAAAGTCTTTTATGTTGTTATAGGATATCGTATACGGTGTATCAGGGTTGTTAGTGAGTAGTTCCTCAACTTTTTTACGGAATCCATTGTGGCTGAGCACACCAGTGAGAGGATCGATATCCTCCATTATCCGCATCTTTTCCTTCTGCTCTTCAAAATATGCTTTCTGTCTTAGGACAAGCATTATAACAAGAGCAGCAAAAAGGATAGTCCCAATAATAAGGAAGTACTTATATTGGTAGAGATAGTCTTCAAAAGTATATACATAAAGATCTCTGGTAGTGTAATCAAGGGCTATAGCCTGTTTTTTGGTTTCAGGAATAGCTGCAATTCCTTCGTTCAGAAGTTCAATTCGTTTTTTTCCCTCTGGGGTTTCAAGAGTTCCGGCACGAAAATCCATTGAAAACATGGCAGAAGGCTGTACTTTAAAATCATTATAGGATGGCTTTTGAAGCACATAGCTCCACGCATATGAGTTATGTAAAAGTGCATCTACCTCTTCATTTCTAAGCGCTTTAATGCAATCAGCCATGGAATTGTAAAGGTTTATCGTTATTCCAGGGTATAACTGCTTTACAGTTTCTGCTACTCCGCCCTGTGATTTTAGCATGCCTACTCTGATGGTATTTATGTCAGAAATAGAGTGCTTATCTGTAGTCACAAGGGTAAATGGGGTCTGGATGAGATTGTCCGATACGATGGTCGCTTGACCAGATGCACTTGAAACAGCACTTCCAAAGGGCATAACAAGATCGTACTCAGTACTATCAAGGGCTTCCTTAAGATTTGATTCACTTATACTTTGAATGCGACATTGAAACCAGCTTCTTTGGCAGCGGATTCCATAAGATCAACGCCGATTCCTGCAATCTTGCCGTTGTCTTTATCAATGTAAAACATAGGACATCTGTCTACAGGCACACCGACTGTAAATTCTGTAGCAGGAGAATCAGACGAGGCATAAACAGGCGTCAAAAAGACTCCCAGATAGATTACCAGGAAAAGGCGGGCTATGCTGATAGTAGTATGGATCCTTTTTGATTTCATGATACACTCGCCTTATTGTTTGTTCTTTGCTTTAGATACTCACACTTCATTCTAACATTATTATGTTAAAATACGATAAATAATAAATAACAAATCGATAAAGGCGACTTCTAGTATTCCGGCATTGCTAACTTATGCGCATACGGGACTTGAACCAGGGATTCACGGAGCACCATTAGAACATAAAAAAAGTGTTCCGACGCTATATGAGTCATCGGAACACCATAGACCGACGCAGCATGGCATTTCCATCCTTGCAATAGTAACATCCCTTATGTCCTTGTTACTGATAACTTCTGTCAGTTTCTCAGTGTAATCTCCCTCATCCGGTTTGGGACATCCGATCATTGTAAACCTGCCTTGCATCAGAAAAAGAAAAGTATAAAACTTTATTCGACAGGGTAAATGAAACAACAATACTATAAAATTCGAGGCATTTAAGCTCTCTTATGTTTAAAGTGATGCTGTCTGGGTTTGTGCTTAAATGCAACTATGTTTAGAGGCTTTTCATCCTTTTTTGCATAATTCTCATATGCCTTCTTATAGTGTTTCTGTCCGGCCCAGATATCGTCAGCTACAGGCGCCCACTCTTTTGCGTAATCATCACACTTTGCACACAGATGCTCAACACTTTCTTCGGATTCTTCATTTGTACCATGAGCTTCTGATCTTTCGACCATATCCCTTAAAAGAGCCGGATTTTCAAGCATAGGGCACGGTCTTAAATGGTTCTTATTGAAAGGCTGGCCCTTATGGTATTCCATGAAAAGAGGACTTTGAAGCATCTCAAGTATTGAATGTGTATGTATATTGGTGTTGGAGAAGTGGACAAATACGCATGGTTCAGCATCTCCACTTGAATTGATGTGGAAATAGTTTCTTCCGCCTGCGATGCAGCCACCGACAGCTTCACCATCATTCTGGAAGTCCATAGGGAAGAATCCCAGGTCACATTTGACGCTTCTAAGGAACCTTATCTGATCCACCATCTTCTTTCGCTGCTCTACTGTAGGCATAAGCTCAGGAACAGCATTGTTTCCAACCGGCATGTAGTGGAAGAAAAATCCGAATCTAGCACCTTTTTCAGCAATGAACTCGATGAACTTGGGATCAGTCACTGCCTCGATGTTGTTTCTTGTATAGCAGATGGAAGTTCCATAAACTATTCCGTACTTTTTGAGTAGATCCATGGCATTCATTACTGCATCATAATGACCAAGGCCACGTCTTGCGTCATTAGTCTCAGGAGTTCCCTCGATAGAAAGCTGGAATGTGAGATTTCCAAGCCTTACAACTTCTTTACAGAAATCCTCATCAATAAGTGTTGAATTGGTATAGATAGAGAACTCAACATCATTGTGCTTTTCTGCCAGTTTCAAGATATCTTTCTTCCTTACAAGAGGTTCTCCTCCTGTCATCATGTAAAGATATACTCCCAGCTCTTTTCCCTGGGTAACGATTTTGTCCATATCTTCAAAAGACAGATTGTGCTTAGGTCCATAAGTACCTGACCAGCATCCCGCACAGTGCATATTGCAGGCGCTTGTAGGGTCAAAAAGAATAAGCCATGGGATATTGCATCCGTATTTTTCCCTGTTTGCCCTGATCATTTTTGTGCCTCTGAAAAATGCCTCATAGCCAAGATTGAGCATCATCATCTTTGCAACATGCGGATCTGTCTCATCTATTACTTTATTCAAAAACTTAACCCATCTGTTATCCGGATCTTTAAATGCCGCTCTTACTTTATCAAGGCTTTCTTTTCTGGCTCCATCTTTACCCCAGAATTTCTCTGCCTGGTCAACAAGCTTAAGATAAGTAGCAGTCCTGTTCTCCGTTTTATCGAGATTTGCAAGGAACCTGTCAATCAGTATGCTAAAAGCCTGTCTTTGTACTTTGTGAGAAATGTTTTTTGCTAATTCCATACTTGTTATGCCTCCCCAAACGATGCTACAATTATTCTGATGTAACAAGTGTAACGCCACAGCATATTAATAACAATGGCTCTACCATCGGACATGACAATATTTCGTTTAAGTGAACCGATGTTACATTCTTGCATTTTTTGTAACGTCGAGAGGGAGAAAAAATGAAAAGCTCAAAAGAATCTTTAACAGAAATGCAAAAAAAAGAAGTTCTGAGGATGAATAATAAGGAGTCCAATCAGCTGACAAGAGAGTGTCTGCAGCTTTCGCTTATGCATCTAATGAGCGAACACCCTTATGAGAAGATCACCATCAGCGAGATAGTACGCCGTGCAGGAGTATCAAGGACGGCGTTCTATCGAAACTATACAGATAAAGAAGATATCCTGCATGAGCTTGGGGATGAAATAATAAAGCGTATAGCGGAGATCAGCGAAAAGCCCGAACTGCACGAAAACCCACATCTGTGGTTCGAAGATATTTTTCGGGCTGTCAAAAACGATAAAGATATAATATCTCTGTTTGACCAAGCCGGAATTCTTCAGAATGAACTCTTTCTTGAAAAAGCGGTCTCAGAGCGGCTCTATCCTACAGCTGACCCAGAAAAGAAGTATCTCAGACTTGCTGCCGAAGCTGCCATTTTACAAATACTCATAAGCTGGTTCAGGGATGGGATGCAGGAAGACGAAAAACAAATGGCTGATATCTGCGTAAATATCTTTGATAACGCTTTGAGCAGACTGCCATAATTAACAAGGACCTCTTCTAACATGAGAAATGATCCTTCCTGGCGTAAACGAAGTAATTCTTGCGCATATGAAGCTTGACCCCGGAATTCCCTTAGCACCAATAGAACATAAAATTCGGATATAATGCTCATTCCAGCAAACTGGAATTGTTAGCACTCTGTCTTATTGCACCGGAGGCATAAAGCATAAAATGCAATCGCCAGAAACTGTGATACCACAGAAACAGTGACAAGATACACAGGATTCAAATCATACAGGGCACCGAGAAGCCAACTGCCCAGAAACCACGCAATACCAAATCCTGTCTCAAATATTCCGAAACCGGTGCTTCGCATGGAACACGGGACGATTCCGCTGACAGCTGCTTTCATAATACTTTCCTGCGCACCCATTCCAATCCCCCACAGAATTATCCCAGCTCCGATCAACCAGGCATTTCCAGTCATAAAAACAAAA
>NZ_AUJZ01000032.1:0-15742 GCF_000424485.1 Butyrivibrio sp. WCD2001
CCCCGCCATAGTCTGAACATTGATATTATCCCTCTCAATCTCTGCCATGGCACCAAGAATACTAATCATCATTTTCCCAGAATCCAATGAACTATCGATGTTTTCTTTTACACATATGAGATGCGCGCCATATCGTTTCATCAGCTTAAGTGAATTTAGAATATCTCCAGTATTCCTTCCAAATCTC
This sequence comes from Butyrivibrio sp. WCD2001, assembly GCF_000424485.1. Taxonomy (NCBI): domain Bacteria; kingdom Bacillati; phylum Bacillota; class Clostridia; order Lachnospirales; family Lachnospiraceae; genus Butyrivibrio; species Butyrivibrio sp. WCD2001. The sequence continues at coordinate 188 of NZ_AUJZ01000032.1, forward strand.
GACAGCTTAAAGCATATGACAAATGTTGCATTATCCTTTTTTTCTACAATATCATCCATCATCTGCTGAAATCCCGGTCTACCTTGAATGTTTTTACCTGATTTTCCTTCATCAGTATATTCACCGCACACATGCATATTCTTATAATTTACATATCGCATTATTTCATCTTTTTGCGCATCCAAGGAATAACCATCAACCTGCATTACTGTTGACACCCTTGTATAGATATATACCTTTGCACCTTCATGAACTACATTATTCATATTTCCCTACCTTTCCGACAACCGTCTGTATATCTTAATTATGTCGTGCTATTTTTAACGGAACAAACGAATAAAGGACAAGAATTCAACAATCCTTGCCCTCAAATATTATGCGCTTTTACTGGTTCGTTTCGCTTCTTTACTCTCATCCATAACTTCTGCTCCATACTTCTCGATCATCTGCAAGAGATAATTTGTACATCTCACCTTATCTTCTTGTTCTGTTTTTACTCTTCTATTCTTTCCTTCCATATAAAAAAGCACCTCCTACCAGGTAGCCCTGGCAAGAGGTGAAATCTGACGTTTTTTTAGTCCTTCATATAAAAATCACATACATATCCGTCTGCTCTGAGAATAAGGCCTTCAGCCCAAGATGGAACTCTTCCCATCTGTTCACATATAGCCGCTATACTAGCTTTCGGATCAGCTTCAATGATTAGTTCATCATGTACATGGGCAACAATGTCGAAATTATGTAATGTTTTCATAGCATACATAAGGATATCCCTTGATATGCCTTGTATAATATTCTCCGTGAATTTGGGGCCATACGATTCTATTCTGTCCCACTTTTTAGTGCTCCCCACACCTTCATAAGTAACAGACTCTCCTCCAAAACGGTTCTCTCCTATACGTGGCTTCACATAGCATAGGTTTCTTCCAGATGGGAGTGTAATAAATAGCATCCCACTCTGATAAAAGAACTTTATTCCCTTTACTATCTTTACTTCCCTGTTACGAATCACCTTTTTTATTGCCGAGTCAATGTCCCACCAAAATCTGACAATATTGGGATTAGCCTGTCTCCAGGCATCCACAAGAGGTTGAAGTTCATTCTCATCAAGTCCCATATCAATTGCTCCCATTGACTTCAAGGCACCAACCGAACCGCCATATCCAAGCGCCAATTCCGCAATCTTACCTTTCTGTCTCAGATGCCCGTTAATTCCATGCTTTACAACCGGAACCTTAAACATTTGGCTTGCAGATTCACAGTATATATCCCCGCCATCAGCAAACACCTGCATTCTCCACTCTTCTCCGGCAAGCCATGCTATCGTACGTGCCTCAATAGCTGAAAAGTCTGCAACATAGAACTTTTTCCCATCAGCTGGTATAAAAGCTGTTCTTATCAGTTGTGATAATGTATCCGGAATATCATCGTATAAGAGTTCTAGTGCTTCTACATTTCCTTCCCTTACAAGTTCCCTAGCTTCTTTCAGATCAGGCATATGATTCTGCGGAAGATTCTGCAATTGAACCAATCTCCCAGCGAATCTTCCAGTTCTGTTTGCTCCGTAGAACTGAAACATTCCTCTACACCTATCATCAGAACATGCTGCATTCTCCATAGCCTGATATTTCTTAACTGAAGATTTTGATATCTGAAGTCTTAAAGAAAGTACTTCTGATATATCGCCCTCAGTATCATCAATAAGATTAGCCACCGCTTTCTTTCCCAACGTATCAACCTTAAGGCCATTATCAGAAAGCCATGATTTTATCTGTGATACACTATTCGGATTATCGAGGTCAGTAAGGTCTTTCATATCCTTGGTAAGCTTATCTCTAGTTTTCTCATCAATCTCCATAGCACTGTCAGCCAAAGTTAAGTCCACGCGTATTCCTCTATCATTTATTTCCTGGTCAATACAGTATTCCTCCCAGATCATGTCTGGAACTGGGAACTTCTTGAGTTTCTCCTGTATCTGCATCTCTGTCTCAACATCCCTTATGTTATAAGCTTTGTACCTTACCCACTTATCAGGTGCATGTTCTGGTAGATTTCGGATTCGGCCACCATTTGCCTTTGTGGGCTTACATGGAACTGAAAAGAATCTGATTAACTCCTTGCCTTCAGATAGTTTCTGCTTCTCAAGTCCAAGCACCGCACCTACACCTTCCAAAGATAGTGGAAGTCCCATATATGCCGACCATATCATAGAACACTTCCATGAAGCAGGATCTAAAAAGCGTTCTGTATTTAATAATCCTTTATCCGAAAGGTATCTTGATAAGCAGACTCTTTCGAATTGAGCGTTAAATGCCCATTTTGTCACACTTTCATCTGTGAGTGCCTCCAATACTTCTTTAGGTATCTCCTCACCAGAAGCTATGTCTATAGTAGAAACATCTCCACCATCTACGCTGTACCCCAACAACAATATTTCAAAATCAGGGCTTTCAGCGTATTTGTATACCCCACATTTCTGAAGGCTTACAGATGAATATGTCTCGATATCAATTTCCAGGTTCTTCATTGGCTTCTCCTATAAAAAGGCGGTAGAGTCTTCCTCCACCGCCTGTACTCATTACCTATGACTTCTTATGAAAGAAAATCATCATCGTCAATAGTTGCAAAATCATCTGTAGCACTTGACCTTCCGCCCAGAGGTTCACCATCTCTGACTTTCTGGATATTGCCTAATCCGCAAGCAACTCCTTTGTTTCCGTTTGAGTTAAATGCATAAAAGTTCAAAGATACACGCGCATAGCAGCCGCTATAAACTTCAGAACGATCCAGAATAGGCTTAACCATCCTGTCTACAATCTGTGGTGCTGTGTTTGAGTTAGCATTGATAAAGTAATGTCCCTTGTAAGCCTCATCCTCACGCTCAGCATCTCCATCTCTGAGAGGAAGCTTGATCACGTTCTTATTAGGTTTCTTACCACCGAACTTATCGATTCCTTCCTCAATAGCTGCATCAACAGCTGCATTGATCGCATCTACTGTTTCCTTATCATCCTTAGGAATGAGTACTGATACAGAATATTTCTCAGCTCCTCCGTTTATAGAAGCAGGCTCCCATCCATGAAAATATGAAAGTCTTGTGTTAGGGCCTGTGATTACTCTTGTCATAAGTTTCTTGTTAGCCATTTTAAATATCCTCCGTAATTTCGTTGAATTCGTCTTTTACATTGTTAACGTTAATAGCCTGTCTCTTATCCGAGTTTGGAACAAGCGTTGGCTTTCCCGGTGGTTTAAATACGAGGTCACCGAGTATTTCCTCAAATTTTTGCTTACCCATCAGCTTCTGCATCTCAGTAAGAGTGATAAGTGATTGACGATAGATATCCTTGTAACCAGCTTCAATTGCCGCTTCAGCGACTTTCCCTTCGTCCCGGTATTTACGTATCGAACGCCCTTCTACTAATTTGAATCCATTCCACTTTTTACCATGATTGATAGCAGCATCCGTTGCGTAGGTAGATATCTCTCCAGCCCATTTGGTCAGATCCGGTATGATTCTAAGAATTTCTGCTATCTCATCATCCGATAATAATGGTGGAAGCTTAAATTCGGTCTGCGCCAATTTCAGTTTTTCTTCAGCCCTTGCTCTGCATCTAACAGATGCCCTACAGAAAGTGCACCACTCCCCAGCACAGAACTCACCTTCACCTTTATATGCCATCTGTGCTTTAGGCTTCAGTTCGTTCTCTGCCCATTCTTTAAGTGCATCAACTGATATAGTCCATGTGCTGACATTTTCCCTTCGTGGCTGAAAAATTGTCATCGAGATATTCTTGATGTCATACAAAGCCTCATATAATCTGAGTGCGCCAAGTGAGTAGATTTTCATCTGAGGGTTATCTTCAGCCTCCACCAGGACTCCTTTGCCATATTTAAAATCCACTATATGGAGCAGATCATCCGATATGATGAGGCAATCAGCTGTTCCACGTCCCTCCTCAACATACTCAGTAAGGTCAAGCTGCTGTTCTATAAGGACAACAGGATCCTTACAGTATTGCTTAGCTTTTTCATATTGCTCGATGACAAAGTCTACATAAGCATCCGAGCATTCTTCCATCTCATCAGAGTCATAATCAGACACTGGCCGCTTACTTCTCCTCCGAAGAGCCTTCTTCAGCTTATGCTCACATAAAGCATGTGCTGCTGTACCTTCTTTGGCAGCCTCTGACTCGTTATCATCAAATTTCTGTTCCAACCTTGCTGATGGGGTGCAATTAAGCCACCTATGGGAGCCAGAAGGCGATAATATTGAATGCATTCTCATCAGAGCACCTCCGCATCCTTGATAATCGCAGCATAGTTCTTTGGGTCAACATCGCTCAATCTGTCAGCACCAAACTTCTGAATGATTTCTCTTACTTCAGCGGTATGACCAGCTCGGCTCTTTTCACCAAGAACTCCCCTTACCTTCTCAAGAGTTATCTCAGGCTCTTTCTGCTCAATGACCTTCTTTTCTTCAGCCTTATCAGGAAGTTTAGCAGCTTCTTCTTTAACTGATACGCAATCAGTAATAACAGTACAAACTGATTGCACGCTATCAGCCAAAGATCTGATGTCCTCTACAACTTTCAGCAACCCCTGTACCACCTCAAGAATCTTCTTCGCCTTGTCCATTATCGTCTCCTCCTTTCTTAGTCTCACAGATCTCGATTTCACCAACATTCTCTCCAGGAATTAGTACTGTGACTTTTCGCTTGTCTCCAAAAAGTAAACTCAGCAGCCTTTCCCTAATAGCGATGTTCTTGCAGGTGATTATCCCAGCTGTCTGTGGCTCTTTTGAAACACTGATTCTCAACTTGTGTTTCATAGTTCTTTACCACCTTTCCGAAAGCTTTAATTCATGCTTCCTAATAGGTAGCCTCTAAAAAAAGAAAATCTGACGTTTTTTTATAAAATAAAAAAAAGCATTGTAAGTTTTCACAACTCACAATGCTCATACCATTTTGTCTATAGTTTGAAAGATGCTCTATTATTAAATATAGAATATCTTTATTTTTTAAATAACAACCTTTTTGCTCGGCAATTCCTCTTCTGATTTATCCTGATTATTTAGCACTGAAATCATCCTGTCAAGCATTGATACAAATGGCTCAAACCAAGTACCTATAGCATCTTCTCTGCTATCAAATACTTGAAGATGGTGCGCAAGAAAAATGTATCGCCTTCGCGTTATTACTTATGAGTTATTAATTATTCCCATATTTGGGACAACATACCTATTGTTACGATACATGGTTGCCATGTAAAAACTCCGAATCGTCAGACTTGGGAATGCTTTTTGCATTTGGCACATTTACCCCATCCTTGTTTACGATTAGCCACCGAAATCGCCCATTCAAAACCGCAAGTATTACATTTCCACCACACGCGTTTACTACTCCCAGATGTTATATCACAAGGCGTTAAGGGATAATTCTTTTCATAATTCCATTCCAATGCTAATGCAGGGTCAACGGTTGCTAAGTCGTTGAATCCCCGCCAAACCCTTGGGTTACTCGCCAAAAAAGGACATCCACTTCCTGAGTTGCGATCACTTATCGAGGCTTCCCATTCAAAATCAAAATGCTTTCCCGTGCTTGGATCATCGTAGGATAATAACCACCAGACTTTCTTTCCACTTCCAGCAGTCACATCCGTAGGATTCATATTCCCATTTTTTACAGGATGCCACTCACAAGCCAAAGTAGGATTAGTAGTTGCCAAATCGTTTTTTCCCTTAATTACCTTTGACATTTATTTCCCTCTGGAATCCTTAATCATGTAGTAATCCTTCGCTTCTACAGCGATTTCGACATAGTCTTTCGGCTTCGCATTTTTGTTGCTCAAGCAAACTACCGTCTCAACATACCGCGGAGCAATGCCATAGATTAATACCATGCTACGGGCTATAATATTACCTATTTCAGAATCTTCTTATTTCTTTAAATCAATTTTACCACCAGATATAACGAGCACAGCAACGCCAGCAAATGCTGTAGCACCTTTGACTACATTTTTCGCAATCTGGGCATGCTTATTTCTACAAGCCTCGCAATACCTATGCTTATAACCTTCGGGTAAAATCTTCTTACACTTTTTATTTTTACACACCCTGATTTCAGAATCGTTCTTCATTTTTTCTTCCTCGTAGTTCTTTTCTTAGCTATTCGCTTTGGTTTCTGTACAGTTGGAAGAGCTTTTATTTTCTCACTTATTTTGGGTAAAGCCTTTGACCAGTAGTTTTCCGGTGCAGGATCAATCATATCTAATCTATCTACGAGCCCTGGAACAGCCACATATGTTTCTTCAATGAAAGTTGCAAAATAATTAAGACTTTTTCTTGCCGCTTCCTGTTCTCCTAGTTCCTTATATGCCATAGCTTCTGCAAAAGATACCATATTAACGGCACACAAACTTGCTCGGATTTCACTCATACGTCCATTTATTTTATCAATTGGTGCACCACCAAGTAATTTCTTAAAGAAACTCTCCGGCTGATTCTTAAAAAATTCAACATTACTCTTTTGGCTTAACATCAAGAGATTTCTACTATCTTCCGCAGATGAAGCAAGCTGCATAAGTGCCATTGCTTTAAGCTCTGGATTCTTGATTTCCATTGCCTGTAGTAATTTTTGCTGACAACTGTATGCTGTTGCTAATCTATCATATTCCTGGCCCATTCTTACTTCTTCGACTGCAATCTGAACAGCCTGAATCTGTTCTGCAATCTGCGCCATCTGCATCTGTGTAGAAAAGCTTGTCATGGCCTGAGTAATCTCAGGTGCCATTTCTACAGACTTCAAAGGAATATTAGCGACAATCTTCTTTGTTTCGGGATTGACAAGACTTGCCATAAGCGAGCCATCTTTTTTGGTCATTAGCTTAAGCACGCCTTCAGCTAACTGCTGCTTCTGCTCATCAGTTAATACAGCCTGCAATGTAACATCAGGAATAGCAGCCTTAACTGCATTTATAAAAGCAGGTGCTGTATATAATGCTTTCTCAATCTTAGAAAAAGCTGATTTTGCTTCCTTCATCAGTGGTTTAGCTATTTCCGGGACCTGCTCAAAATGCTGATTTATATCTTCGATATACTCTGATTCATCTACTACTTCCACATCTTCTGGCGGAATAATAATAGTTTCTTCTTCCATTTTCATCACCCCTCATAAAAGTGAATTTTTGTCCTAATAGTACCTATAATTTTATCACAAAAACTATCATCTATTTATATATGCATAAAAAATAAGGCCAGACATTGCCTGACCTCATCACTTTACTTTATGCTTTTAATTCTTCTGAATGACTTTTGGATCTCTTCACCAAGCTTTTTAAATCATGTGAAAAATAATCACCAAGCATCAGCAGCTTGCACTTAGTAGAATACTCAATTTCAAAAGTATTCATATCAAGTTTCAAAAAAGCTACAACCTTTGCGATTTCTTCTTTGTTTCTTACTCTTGCCTCGTCCCAAGCCAATTCCCTTTTTTCATCATTTGACATATTTTTCTTAGCCATTTCTGTCCCTCCTAAATAATTTCCTTTGGGATTATAGTCTATTTGCAGAATACAGACAACGGAACTTCACAAATTGTATAAAAACTTCGCAAATTGAATATATTCCAACGAAATGTGTAAACGAATCAATAAAGTATTTTAAAGCCTTGTTTTTTTGTAGGGAAACCATAGATTTTATTAAAAATTTATGCCTTGTTTACTAAATGATTTGAGGTAGCGATTACAATAAAATTAAAACACGCTACAAATTAGTGTTTTGCAAGAATATAGAATCTTAACGTTTTTAATATCATAGGGGCATAGTATGAGCAAAAATTTTGTAGATTCAGTATTGGATTTAAGTAATAAATATTCTATGGGCGATATAAATACAATAGATCGAGATACATCTATGGAAATTTTGGAAAAGGCAGCTGAACGTGCCGGAGAAGTAGAAAAAGGATATAAAAAATTAGAAGACGCAAAGAAAGAATATGAATTGGAATTGAATGAACGTCCCAATAATTATTATTATTTTGTTTTTCCATTCTATATAGGCTATTTTTTATTTTCTATTTGGATTCTAGATAACGTATGGAAAAATTTCATTACGCTAGTTTTGGCAATTGCGATTATCTTTTGCGGATGGAAGTTTATCGTACGTAGATATGCACATAAAACTATAGAGTGGGCCAAGGAAAAACATCAAAACAATAATTTGGATCCAAGACATAGGCAAATGGAGCTAGCTTATCTGGATATTTATAATAATCAGCTGGATAAAAAACTGGAGTGGGGAGTTCATTTGTTTGGGAATGAATCATTTAATTATTCTGTATTATATGAATTGAGATATCTGATTAAAAGTGGTAGAGCTGACACGATTAAGGAAGCTTTGAATTTATTTGATAGTAATAGATATCAACAAAACATTCAAGACAGTGTTAATGAGATGCAGAACCATATCAAGGCTGCTACAGAGTTAGCCGCCATTGATGCTGAAAAGAAAAGAGAATTGTTAGAAAGCATTGAAAAGAATACAAATAGTATTAAAAATGCCCAATTTATATCTACATATCTAAGTTTTTTGAATTATATCCATTCAGACAAGTAATTCCTTATGATTGCTTTATATTCGCGTGGAGGTTTTTAAATGATTTGTCCTAAATGCGGAAATGAGATAAATGAAAATGGGAAATTTTGCTTTATGTGCGGTTATTCTTTTGAAAATGAAAAAGAAACACCAATAAAGAAAAAATTTTTTTCAAAAGAGAAATTGATTCCTCTTTGTAGTACATTTGCAGCTGTAATGGTTGCTATAACAACTATTCTAATGAATATTGGAACATTTAGTGGAGTTTTGTCTGAAAAAGAACATCCAACGAGAATCGCTTTCAAGCAAGATGATGAGAGAATAATTATAGGTGATTCAAAGACGCTAAAGTATGAATTATCACCAGATAATGCATCATTGGATTATATTAAATGGGATTCGTCTGATAAGAATATTGTTTCTGTAAAAAACGGAAGAATTACAGCTAAAAGCCCTGGAGAAGCTGTTATAACTGCTTCTGCTCAAAATGATGTTGTTGATAGCATAAATATATTTGTGAGTACAGCAGAATATGGTTTTTTGGAATATATTAAAGATGTAAGTATCTACCCAGTACTTGTGGGAGATGATTTACTTATCTATTTAAACTATGAGTTTGACGGGATCAATGAGACATTTAATTTTCCAGATATCACTGTGGATTTATCTTTAATTAACGCTGATGATCAAGTCGTATTTCATGATGCTTTACCAATAAAACAGACATATGATGATAGACCTTATGTAGCAATACCAAGAGAAAAAGTTGAATTAGGAACATCACAAATCGGAAGATGCAAGTTTTGTCTGAGTAATGCGTCTGGAACATATAAAACACCTTACTTCGAAAGCGCGTTAAAAGATGATTACGATAATATTCTTCTTCCTGTGCAGAAAGAATGCAGAGATGATTATGTTAGTTATACAGACATTTTACTTACAAAAGATATAAAAATTAGTAAGGTAGAACAATATTCTGGAAGCACATTTATTTATTTGGAATGCGATGGAGAAGACATATATAAGGAACAGTATGTTTTGGATTGCTTAGAAAGGTCATTTGAGAGAAAAGACTATCATATTTATATAAACAGTGCTGGTTATGAGGGAAGCGTGATAGAGCAAACACTATTTGACTTTAAGGTATGTGAGTTTCCATCAAATTGGCAAGATGTAAAGGATTTGACTCCAGAAGAGAAGGAAGAATTATTGACTGCTGTTATGGATTTTGAAACTAAATGCGATGATTTAGATGAGTATACGGGATGGGTAAATCTTGAAAATAAACAGATTCGGAAACAGAGAGAATATATGACTGAATAGCTATGGAGTATGAATGATGAGTGCGTTAACTAAAAAGCAAATTTTAGCAATTGCTGCTGCAGCCGGTAGCTTTTTGATTACTGTAACAACAATAATTGCTAATGTCGGAACTATTAGCAGCTTTATGGATAGAGGTATAAAACCATCTGATTTAAATATAAAACAAGATGTGATTACTATAACAGTACAGCAAGGGAAAATCCCAATTGAATATGAAGTGTCGCCACTCAATGCATCTGATAATTATTTACACTGGAATGTAGAAGATGAAAGTGTAGCGAATGTAGAAAACGGTATATTGGTTGGTAAGAAATGCGGAAATACAAAACTGTCGGTATATACTGATACAGGCTTAGTAGATGATGCATTGGTATATGTATCAGATGCTGACAAAAATTTTTTTGAATTTATAAACGATGCAAGGGTATTTTCAGTCTCTAGTGGTACTAATTTACTTGCATATTTTAGTACCGGAATGGAATGGGATAACTATGGATTTCCTTCTGGTGATGCTAATGTTGATATAAAAATTGTTAATGATAACGATAAAGTTGTATATGATAAAGTTATCCCCCTCGAATATTCAGATTATCAGAAAATGATATATGCCACAATTAAGAAAGATGAAATAGAGTTTGGGGATAATCCATATGGCAAATATGTTTTTGAATTTATAAATGCTAATAGTGGATATAGGAGTAGAAAATTCGAATATCCTATATCATTTCCTGATGGTACTGCTATATATTCACTACCTGAGAAAATAATATATGAAAATATAAACGTAGCGGATGGAATAAACATTGCAAAAATTGAAATAAATAATGAAACCTGCTGTATCGATTTAATATGTGATGGAAAAAATGTTGGATTGGAATGGTTTACTAGTAAAATGCTTGTAAATGCAGCGACACATAAATGTGATATTGATATCATAAGTGGCGATAATAAAGGACATATGGGGGTGAATTATAGTTCGGGAATAATCAGAAACGATGAGCCGGTTAACTGGAATTCGCATGATATTACAGCCGAGGATAAAGAAAAAGTACTGAATTCCTTAATATATTTTATAAAAACTCATCCCAAGTTAAACTTATCGGAATCTTCTCTTTTAAGTCAAAGATATAGGCATTTTGTTGATTGAGTAAGTGTTTGCTAGCCCCTTTGTGTTATTAAATACCTTTTCTATCACTTTTCTTTCACTTTTCTATCATAAATAAAAACGTTGCATTAATCCTTTTCATTAATGCAACGTTTTTTATCTCCACAAAAATCCCGCTTTTTTCTGAATCTCATTATATGTACTCGCCCCTACACTCCTTAATCCCTGTATTCCTTCAAGTCCAATCTCCTTTAATTGATCCAGGGTGGTTATATTATTCCTAAGAAGTGTACGATAGGCATGGTTTGAAAGATCAAGATCTTCCAGCGTCTTGATCTCACTCTTATCCTTACGCGGCTTGTAGATCATATCAGAATACTGCTTTGTCCCAAGCAATTTCAGAATCTTAACCATCCGATCACGTACACCACTTGGAGATATACCATAATAATCAGAAAGTGCTACGAAGGTCTTCTCCTCTTCATAGCGAAGCCTAATAAGCTCTATCTCATCATCTGTAAGGCCATTAACGACATTCAAAAGGTTAGTCCGAACATCCGAAGTTGCAGATACCGGAAGATTCTCTGCTCCCCATGTCTTACATATATCGCGTAAAAGATTCAGCGGATATCTAAATTTTCTTGTTTTCCTGTATTTTGCCATCTCAAATATGTAACTTCTATACCCATGAACAGTCTTAGTCCAACAAATTGCTCATTCCTATAATTCCCTGCTCAACATCATATTCGGAAATATCTGTAAGCCCTTCATCTGTATCCAGTTTTGCTACTCTAGTCGCTTGTGCTCTTATTATACGCTCGAACAGATTGCGTACACCTCTTCCATTTCCAAAACTGGAATTTCCGGTAACTGTTTTAAAAAATGATAAGAGGCGTTCTCTCCCAGCATCCTCCAGAACATATTTTTCCCGTGCACACAATGAATCAAAGATTCTTGCCAATTCGTCTGAAGAATAATCCTCAAAATGAACAAATCTATTGAATCTGGAATGAAGCCCTGGATTAGAATTAATAAACTCATTCATTAGATCATCATATCCTGCCACAATAACAACAAGCTCATCCCTATGGTCTTCCATTTCTTTGAGCAAAACATCTATTGCCTCTTGACCAAAAGTATCTCTCTGATTTGATAGAGTGTAGGCTTCATCAATAAAAAGGACTCCGCCCATTGACTTATCGATTACTTCTTTTGTCTTTATAGCTGTCTGCCCTTCATATCCAGCGACCAATCCGCTTCGATCTGTCTCTGTAAGCTTAGGGCTGCTCAGCAAATCCAGTGAGTAAAAGATTCTCGCAACAATCCTTGCAACCGTGGTTTTCCCTGTTCCAGGATTTCCAGTAAACACCATATGCAATGATGTTTTTGTAGATGGTAATCCTGAATTACTTCTTCTTTTTTGAACTTTCAGATAATCAATAAGCTCATTTATTTCTTTTTTTACTACATCTAATCCAATAAGAGAATTCAACTCACTTAGTGCCTCGTCCAAGGAATACTCATCATTTTCCTTTTCCCATTCAATATCCACGTCCTCGATAATGGATATTTTGGAAACATCAGTGTTAAAATCCTTTGCAATACGGTTTGCCTGATTTTCGAGTATCTTTTCAAAGATATTCCTTACTCCTCTTCCATTTCCGAAATTAGCATCACTATTTCCAGCAATCCATTTAAAATATTCCTCCATTTTTTCCTTTGCTGTGTCTGATAGTATATATCGATGCTTTTCACATAGAGAAAAGAATATTTTTTGTAGTTCCTCTTCTGAATAATCATCAAAATGAATATATCTATTAAACCTCGACTTCAGTCCTGGATTAGAATTAATAAACTCCTCCATAAGGTCATCATAACCTGCTACTATAACAGCCAGGTCATCACGATAATCTTCCATATCTTTTAAAAGGGTATCTATTGCCTCTTGTCCAAATCCCTGTCCCGTCTTATCTACAAGCGTATAAGCTTCATCGATAAATAAAACGCCACCTTTAGCCTTTTCAATAACCTCATGTGTTTTTATTGCTGTCTGGCCTACATACCCTGCAATTAGATCACTACTTTTAGCTTCAATAAGTTGCCCCTCTGAAACAACTCCTAAATCCTTATATATTTTTGCTAGCAAACGTGCGACGGTAGTTTTTCCAGTTCCTGGATTACCCGTAAAAACAAGATGATAAGACATGTCTGGCGCCGGTAAATTCTGCATTTGTCGCAGCTTCTGCAATTTTACAAAATTAGCAATGCTCTCTATTTCTTCCTTTACAGACTCAAGTCCTATCAAAGCTTTCAGTTCACTGAATGCGCTCTCATTATCTTCAATAATAGCTGTAGACTTAACCCCCATAACAGAAGGCTTGTTAACTTTTGTAGTTGATATTTTACTATTATTATTGGATTTATTGTAAATATCCTCATTCTGTTTGTACTGGCGATCAAAATCATTCAGCAGCTCATTAGATTGAACATGCTCCATTACGCCCTTTTTATCACAATAATCAGCAAATAATTTGCATATTCTTGTTATGTACCTAGATTCTTCAAAAGATATGCTACTATCAATCAATGCAGCTTCTATCATTATTAGCTTTAATGACTCTATAAAGAGTCTACTGATATATGATTCTTTAACCAAATCAAATGCTATTATCTTTTTGAAAAACTCCGGTATCTGAATTTCAAAATCGTTTTCTTTAAAAAAATTTAGAGTTTCTAACACTTCAGCCTTCGAGTATTCATTCTTATTTTCTTCAAATGCATATATCTCTGAAATTGCATCCACACATATAGATTGATTCGCATCAAACTTCCCCCAAAGGCCTAACACACACGTCCTACAGAAGCTGTCAAGCTGCTGTTGCATTCGCTTATCGTGTGTAAATAATCTTTCAGATATAGTTATCACCGAATCCTGATATACTTCATGTAAGCTATTAGTAAACTCATCTGCCATGGCATTTACCCTACTTTAAAACAATAAAGGTTTTAACTTCTTCCAATAGACTCTTTCTTTCTGATTCCAGGGTGTTATCCTGTTCCATAACTTCATTCAAAGTATTTCCATTTTCTTCTGAAGAAGCACATACCCCACCTATCCCTATTAGAGGTCTATAACTTGCTATATCGCTTTTTATTAAATTTATATATTTAGGATCAGACGCCACAAAAGAAAGGCATCCACCATTTGGTAATCTTATAAATAATTCAGAAAAAAGGCATGTTGGATATCTTCTATTCACTTTAAATCGCATATCAGGCTCGCCGTTAACTCTCATGTGTTCGTATTCCCATCGCAAGACCTGTGTATCCCTGGGGACTGAACCAGTTTTAATAGTAGCCATGTTTGGCCCAGCCTCAATCCTGACCTCATCATATGAAAAAACATTCACATTTTTTGTTTCTCTCCCGGCCACAATAATCAAACGCGGAAAAAAATATGTACTAATATTTCCGCCTTTTATCATGAAATAATCATTCTTTGTATTTATATTTATTTCAGCAACTAACCCTTTGCTGCATAACTTTGCACTACGAATCGGTGTATTTAATACCGCATATGGATCCCCATTAGAAATCCACCCAAACTGCGAGGAATTAAACGCTTTCATAGCATTCAGGAATTGGTGCCAACTTTTGTTTTCATCCGAATCAAGAATAAAATCCATATTAAAAACAAAATTCCCACATATTATCCGAAAAGCAAATAGCACAAAGATACTAGATAAAACTATAGTCAGTCGACTAACTGGTCCCTTGTAGATAATCCCCACAACAATAGCAATCAGGAGCACTAATGTCCAAATTGTAGACCATATTCTCCGTTTCCTTATTTCATTAGCAATTCCGGAGGCCACTCCACAAGAATCAAAATCATTTACATTTTCAGGCATTTTCCCAAATCCATTATTTCCAAGGTTTGTGTATGTACCTCTTGCCTTAAAATATGATCCCTTATTCTTTTTATTATTTTTATCTCTCAAAAATGCCATATTGCCCACCTTTTATCAGCGTACTAAGCCAATTTAATTATCAACCATATTGCTTATATACTGATAAATTGCGCATAAAAAATTGATTAATTTTGAGAGCAAGTGAATATATCACTCAGATATTTCGGATAGGTTCAAACTTTATCGTAATTGCTCCATTCTTTACTGCAATAGTAATCTTAGTAGTTCTTGTTCTAAACTTAGCATAAGTAACACCAACAATTTTATCTTCATCAACAGCCTTCCCGTACTGCTCTGATAAAAACTCATAGTATTCTCCAAAAGCCTCATCGATTTGCTTTCCGGGATGTTCTATGTAATATTCCCCCCGAACGAGCTTTGCATACTCATTAAAGTAGTATGTTACTACGCATTCATCACCTTTGATGATGCTATCCATCACGGAGAATTCCTCGGATCCCTGCTGAAATATCTCTGACTCTTCCTTATCATATACGTCACCGTACTTGTCTCCCCAGGAAGATGTTCTGAAATCCGTGGCATTCTTACTGCTCCGAAAACATGCT
>NZ_AUJZ01000033.1:0-15046 GCF_000424485.1 Butyrivibrio sp. WCD2001
TCCTTCCTATAATTTCAAGCTCAAATTTCAGTATTTATGAGCTTTTTGTTTGTTGATATACCTCTTTAACAGGAGCCAGAGGTGATGAATAGTCATATATCATATACTGAATAGCTGATTGAAGGTAGCACTAATAAAGCATCCCTTTGTTTGCTCTATAAAGGCTATTTTCCCTTTGATCAACCATGATGGTGAACCTTCCGTGTCTAAAGGGATCGTGTCCCAACTTCCTTCGTCCCACCTATTCATACACCAAGTGCCAGCAAAGCTTTCAAACAGGGTCTATGCCCTATGGAGAGAACTCCCGCCAGCTACAGCTCTTGTTTGTCTTTGGTACTTACTAACTGACCTATTATGTCTTGAATGGTACCGGCAAACGGTGGACGCAATCCATCAAAGACATATGTTGGTAGTTTTTGTAGGAGATTCCCCCTACTGTTAATGGGTTACCATCCGGAACCCTGCTCAGCTATCGAACTGTATTCAACAGCTCGGCAGGATTCCGGAAATGTGATTCTTACTTATGCAGCTACTATCTCAGCATTCTCAAATCTCTTGATATCATCAAGCATCTTTTGAGGGTCATAAGTAACGCCTTTCTTGAGGATTGCATATATAATCCTCAGAAGCTTACACGCTATGACTATCAGCGACTGCATCTTCTTTAGCGGATTCTTGGGCCGTGTAGTGTAGTACTCATGTATCAACTGGAATTCTTCAGCATGAGCCACAACTGATTTAGCTCCTTGGAACAGCCAGGTTCGCAGTTCTTTGCGTCCTCTGTGGCTTATCTTTGTTTCGCCATTATGCTTGCCCGAACTGCATGCAACAAGGTTTAATCCACTTAGTTTCTGTATTTCCTTAACATCGTCAAATCTATCAATATCCCCCATTGAAGATATGATCCCTGCAACTATGTTCTGACCCAGACCAGATATTTCAAGAATGTTTTCAGCGTGTGGTATTTCCATACACTTCGTATTTATAGCTGCCTCTATTGTGGTCAGCTTTTCATCTAGAGAGAGCATTTCTTCCACAAACCATCTGACAGCTTCTCTGTCGTATTCTGCGCCTTCATTTCTTCCCACGCTTGTACTGGCATATCTGAATAGTTCAGCTGCCCTGCTATAGCCGCGTCCTCTTAGCTTAGCATTGTGCCAAATCTCTCTTATGCCATCTTCACCCAATGCAACTATGTCCTTTGGAAATGGTGCAATCTTTAATACTTCTAAAGCAAAACTTCCATCCACTCTTCCAAATGCGTCCTTATATTCAGGAAAGTGTATTTTCATTAGCCTGTGCATCCTGTTTGCACAACGGATCCTATTCTCGGTAAGCTGACTCCTTAGAAGCGAGAGACTACGCAGATCTGCGTATATGCCCTCTGGAAGATATGGCATACCATAGTTTCCGTTCATTACCAGATTTGCTATTACTTTGGGATCTTTTCTGTCATCCTTTAACTGGCTGTTGTCTTCAACCTCCTTTGTCTGCTTGACTGCATATGGATTTACCTGTACAACACTGATACCATTGCTTATAAGCCATGTCGCTATACAGAACCAGTAATGACCTGTAGGCTCAAGTCCTAATACTATCTGCTTTTTGCCATTTACTGCAGCAAGCTCAACCATCCATGCCTTTGCAGCTTCAAATCCTTCTTCATTATTCGTGAATGAAAATGGTTTTTTGCTGAGTTCTCTGCCTCGTATATCTATAGCTCTCAGATAATGAGTTTCACTGCCTATATCGCATCCTACTATAAGCATGTCCTCCGATATAAAAGAGAGCTTGGCATTCTTATCAAACTTTCCTGATGCTTCCAGATCATGCCAGGTCTTAGCCTGCATTGTCTTGAGAAGATCATCGATTCTTGACTGTCTTTCTTCGGCTGATAAAGTGTTTATCACCGAGAAAGCTTTGTTTACTTGATTTTTGTTTTCATTTGCTTTAGCATTCATGTAAGATACCTCTTGTAGTTTTGGATTATTACCAACTGCCAGGTCAGTAACAATCCAACTTTACTTGAGGTATTCTTTTTAGGTCAATCCCTGTTTAAATCATACAGGAAGCTTTCTATTAGTTTGCAATTTATAGAATCCAATTATCGTTTCTTTAAAGCTTAGCTTCTAAAGCCTTCAATTCCTCAGACTTCTTATTCAAACGATTTTTTTATCGTTTAGCTCTCTTTCACTCGTTTCTATATCAAATTTCAATTTTTCAATTACTTGTGTCAATTCAGATAGCTTTTCATTCCTACTACTCTCAGTGTTTACTCTCTTTTGCTCTAGTTCTTTTACCTTATCTCTTGCTAAAGTAATATCTTGCTCCAACTTTTCTATCTGCGCTTTCAATTCTTTTCTCTTGACCTGTTACCATATCCTTCTTTGTTGCCATTAAGCGTTCCTCCTGAAACTAGCTGTCGATATATCAATTATACAATATCTTTATTACACTGATTGATTCAAATCATCCAGTTCTTTAAGTATTGAAATAGCTTTAGCATCACCTTCATTTGCCTTACTATTTACCCTTGGCAGGTTTTCCCATGCAGCTTCACCATGTATTTCGTCTGGTAAATACCCTGCCATATCAAGTTCATCCTCATATTTCCAAGCATTTGTGACAGCATCCGGAGCTATTCCGGTCATGTACTTGTCCATTTCCTCATCGTCGTATTCATCAACAGATTCAACGTCATCTTCTAAAAGCTCCGAAGAATCAAAATCATCATCGCCTGTATCTTCAGGATAATCCTCTGCAAAACTAGGATCAGAATTTGCCATCATCTTGAACATCATCGTTTTTTGCTCCAATTCTGGATCATCGATAACCTCTAAGGCTTTTTCATACCATTCAACAGCTTTTTTCATGTTTCCGGGTGTTCCACTTGCAAACTGGTAACACCTTCCCAGATCACGCATGGCTACGAGTTTGCTTTCGCAGATTCAGAAAAAGAGTGTATTTCTGAGACTCTCATTGATGCAGAAGATGGCAATCAGTCTGATCGGGTTTTTCTATTATCAAATACTGAAGTTGAAAAGTATGTTGAAAAAGATGATAGAAAAATAAGCTTAAGTATGAATACGCCATATGCTATTAAGAACTGTAAGGATGGCTGGATGTTGGAATTACTTAAGAGGAAAAAAGTATATTCATGGTGGCTCAGAACAACTGAAAGTGGAGAAGCGCTTTTCGTTGACTCAAATGGCGAGATTAAAAAATGCCAAGGCAATTCTTGGGGAATTAGACCAGCTATTCAAATAGATATTTAAGACCAAAAGTAGTATTGCTTTTACAACTAGTTGCAGTAGTAATGAAGCCATTGCTGAAAAAGTATTAGGAGTGATTTGTGCGGGTGGCTTTTGGGGTGTTTTAGATGAAACTCAAGAGATATTTTTGCCCCACAAAAAAACTCGATTCCACACTAATACCCCCAAATACCCTCGAATTCCCCCTTTTTTAATCTTTTCAACGGAAAAAGGGCATGATAACGTTTTAAAACAATTAGGACATATATGAGAGATATCCAAACTCATCAGATCCTCCTACCATAAATACAACAGTTAAAGAATCGCCACAAATATACGATGTGGAACTATTATGTAATAATTATGTTAATGTCCTGCATTTTATCTTATAACTGTTTTCATTGTAGAGTCATCAGTATACGTAAAATTATTAGCAGAATATCCATTAAACATAATATAGCCTTCTAATCTTTCATAATTACTGCTGTTTTCCATGACATATGTTTTTATATCAAACAAACGAATTCCTTGTGTGATATTAATAATCTGATCATTGGCATTATTGCTCAGTATGGTATTCCAATTTACCTGAATCCCACAACTCTGAAATGTTTTAACAAAATTCGTGTCTTCATCATAAATAGTACCTGCCCACTCCGTATGGCCCTTTATAACAAACATACTTCCGTCATATGTAATTGATGAAAATGCAAGCGTTAAGCCATCTTCAGTCAAATAGTGATAATCATTAGTAACTACTCCAATACATTTTCTATTATCAAAGTTATAAAGAAATGCAGTTGTTAGGCCTTTATCGCCGTACAATATGCCATCAACTCCATATGGCGTTCCCATAGAATACTCATATTGATCCGTCATTTTTACGCCATTGTCATACTCATACATTGTAAACGTAATAATCTGATTTTGAGTAATACCCGCAATCAGAAGCTCATCTTCACCATCAGAATCAAAATCGTCAATAAAGCAATCTATTGCCCCAAAATGCACACGCGAAAAATCTCTATAAAAATTATCAACTTTTAATTGAGACGTGAAATATTCTGTTTGCCCATTAAGATAGGTAAAGCTCTTGGCATATTCAAGAAAATCTTTTTCATGAGAAACTGTACTGTTTGTATCTGCTATTTCACTATTAACATCGTCATTACTGCTATTTGCACCATCTGAACTAGGTCCTTCTGCAACGGACATTTCTGATGCAGGTCCGGTGGCTGGAGATGCCTGTTGCTCGGATAGCTGATCAGACAAATACTCTGATGCAGATAATGATTCTGCTTCCGGTTCTGTTTCTAGTTCTGATTCCGGTTCTTTTCCATCGAGTTCTTGCTCTTCTGTTCGTTTTGAATCACTTGAGGATTCATTACTACTATCATTGGAAGTTGTCACGTTTGAACTATCGATAGGACTTTCCAATTCTACGAGTTGCTCATCTTTATTACTAAACACAGTGATCAATGCTATGATAATGACCAACAATGCTCCTACCGCTATAGCTCCCCACTTTAATATTCCAATGGGAATTTTTATTCCTGCTATATCAATATTTGTTCTGTGTTCTGTTGTATTATCAAAACCGCTAACATGCTCTGGTGAGCTTTCCCATAAACTTGAAGAAAAATCATTATTCGATTTCTGTATAACATCAACATCTTGGCCATTATAAAGTCTGTTTTCTAATTCTTTCATAGACTTTATTCGATTTTCAGCAAAAACTGACAGCCCACTAAGCAAAGCTGCCTCTTCAAACGGTAGAATTTTGACGCCTAAGGATGACGGGCTCTTTAAAGAATCCTGTCTAATACGCTCCATTGATTCCGGAGGTTTCTCTCCTGTTATACAACGATATATAGTCGCACAAATTGCGTATACATCTGTCCATGGTCCCTGATTTCCTTTAGACCTATACTGTTCTTCTGGTGCAAATCCAGGTTTCAGCAACACAGATAGACTTCTGTCATCATTACTAAAGTCCCTTGCTGCACCAAAATCTATGAGTCGTACAGTTCCCCCTTCCTGTATCATAATGTTATCTGGACTAATATCTCTGTGGATTATTTGAGCCTCATGTACTTTAGCTAATGATTCAATCACCGGCTTCATCATAGCAAGGGTCTCCGCTACTGGCATTTTTCCACCGCATTTTTTAAGGTGTTCCTTTAATGTCTCTCCTTCCACGTATTCCATCACAATATAGGCAGTATTGTTTTCCTGAAAAAAATCATGCACATGGACTATCCCAGGAAGATTAGCAAACTTAGCCAGGCTTTTTGCTTCGCGAACAAAACTGTCTTTCCATTTTTCGTACTGAGAAGCATCACTCGATGTATAGTTTGTAACCATTGTAGTTACAGCTGATTCTCTTGTCACAAAACCATTAGGATAGAATTCTTTAATTGCAATTCTTGTTTCAAGATTAAGATCAAATCCAATATAAGTTATTCCAAATCCGCCTTCACCAAGTATATTTCCGACCAGATACTTTCCTTGCAAAATGGTATATGGCTTCAATGCATGCATATTTGTTATATTGTTAGCATCATATTTATACCCACAATGAGGGCAGGTGACAGCTTCACCTTTCGTCTTCAAACAATTTGGACAAATATGGGAAATATCTATATCCATCAGAACCTCCCACCATAATGGTGTGATCCATAATTCACCATGTTACTCTATATTCATATGAGCCAATAATAATAGTATCTCCATTCTCAAGTGCATATTCACCTGTAATTGGCACTCCATTTACAAATGTTCCATTTGTAGTTCCTTCATCCTTAATGTATATTTTGTTGTTTTTTACAAACATTGTACAATGTAGTCCCGAAAGTGCCGCATCATTACTAAATGAAAGCTTTGATTTTGTAGAACTTCTTCCTATTGTATATTTGTCGGTAAGATCAAATTTGAAGATATTCTTATCCCCGATCTCTTTTCCCATTCTTGTTAATACAACTTTGTAAACTTTCTTATTCACAGGAGCCTCCATTCCAACAGTTGGACTTCCACTTGCATTTTCCAGCGGCATTGTTACACCATTGAAATCCACGACTTCACCTGTAACTCCTAAATCCTCAACACCACCAATCGTATTCCCAAGATCTCCAACTGGTGACTCATTCTCATCCGATGCTTCACCAGATGCCTTTTTTCTGCTCGATAGAATTATAAAAACAACCAGCGCTATGAGTAATAATACAAATATTCCCAAAGCAATATAGAATATCAAAGGATCCAAACCCATAATCAGTTTTTTCTGTGGCACCTCCACAACCTCTTCTACTATAGGTTCTTCCTCTGGTTCCTCTACAACCTCTGGTTCTGGTTCGGGTTCTGGCTCCGGCTCAGGTTCGGGTTCAGGTTCTAATTCATCTTGTATCTCTTTTATCTTCTTAACATCACTTTCTGCAACATCAATAACATCTTCAGTGTTACCCTCAGCTGTTTTCACCGATACTTTCAGTTCATGTGCTTTCTCATTTGTATCTAGTTCCCTTATATCCTCAGTTAAAATAAGAGAATTATTAACTTTTCCCAATATTCTGTCAGCCAAAAGTGACAGGTCTGAACCTTCAAAATCAGGAGTATAGTAATGATCACCCCCAGAAGATATTCTTGCAAAACTCCCAAGCACTTTGGCCATTTCTTGATCGTTTTTATTGGATTTATTTTTTGGCATAGCTACAGTAAAAATCGGAATATGGCTATCAGTTACCGCCTTAGTAGCCTCTTCTCTGGTTATTCCTGTCGCTTGATCATCTGCTCCATCCGAAAATATGATAAGACATCTTTTCTCGCCAACCTGATCATTAGTTTTCAGCTCTTTTATTTCTTCAACAATTGCATAATATAGATTTGTATCTTCATGGGTAACGCTAATGCTTGAAACCTTTTCTGATATCTCAAGCGCATCTGTCATATAATCAGACCTTATTATGTCATTTCCCATAGCTGTAATCGTAATATTATCTTCTGCTCTTTTATTTGCAGCCAGACGCTTAATAATCTCTTTAGCAGTATCGATCCTATCCTGACTCATCGAACCTGATACATCTATCAAACATTTATATGTAGTCTTGACTGGGCTATCAGAAAATTTCTGAATCTGCGGAGTCTCTAGTTCTTTTGAGCCAAACATCAGCTTAATGTTGTCGCTGGTTATCCATGACGGCTCTTGCTGATTTTGATTGACATATATTTTTATTTGTTCATCATTTACCGTATATCTATCTACATAGATTTCTGCGGCGGGCTGTTGATTTTCGGAAGCATTTACCCTAATACTAGTCATCAGCAGAGTTAGCATTACACATATTGCAAAACATCTCATTCCAATAGTTTTCATCATATTTACTCTCCTCTGTATATAACTGCAGCTGCTGAGTTGTTATCATTATCTTCTTTTGCATTTCGATTGAGTATTTTTATCATTCTTTTAATCCAATCTTCTGCTGAAGAAGCATGCTTAAGAGTTTTTTGCATATCTGCCTCAGTAACATATTCCCAAAATCCATCGGTACAAAGCAAAAATGCATGTTCATCAAATGTTATATCTTCAAGTGAAGATACTTCTATATCTATTCTCTCATCTCTGCCCAATGCTTTGAGAAGTTTATTCCTATCAACATGACCACGAATTTCATCTTCAGAAATTTCTCCTCTTAATACCGCCATTTGAGAGACACTATGATCAAATGTGCGAAATTCCAGTTTTCCATTTATAAAGTGATATAAGCGTGAATCTCCAACATGAGCCCACATAGCCATTTCATTATCAATGACAAGTGTTACAAGCGTGGTTTTCATCTCGCATTCCTTGGTCTGCATATCCAATACTTTTTGATTTGCCTTTTGAAACCATACCCTAAACTCATCAGGATTATTGATGATCTCATCAAGGAAATCTTTATGTATGGAGTCAATAGCTGCATTTGAAGCAGCTTTTCCTCCTCCATGTCCTCCAAGACCATCAGCAACAGCTACTAACAAACTGTTTTTTTCATTCTCAAATATGCCAACTGTATCCTCATTCTCTTGTCTACCACCAGGATTTGAATACATAAATGAAGATAGTTTGCTCTTGTTTTTTTTCAGAAACATTTGACATCCTCATAACGTTTCATATCTGAAACTATTGTTTTGTCCAAAACTTATAATGCTCCCATTTTCAAGTTTCTGTGGAACACCTGAATTGAGTCTTACTCCGTTTAAAAATGTTCCATATGAAGATCCGCAATCAAGTATCACTGCTTCTTTCCGATTATTAACGAGTATTATCTGACAATGAACTCTACTTACTCCTGCAGAAGATTTTGGAAAAATGACATTACAACTACTATCTCTTCCAAATACCAGATCCGATTCGATAACAATCACTTGCCCTGAGTAAATTCCAGATTCGCAAACGATTCTTTTAACACCGCCTCTTATCGAAATTGCACGTGATCTGAACCTATCAGCAAAACCTGTAAACATATCGGCTACTGCCGTTAATCCAACATCACCTACAGATTCAAGTTCATTTCTGAAATCATAAATTGTTGCAAATCTCTGAAATTCGCTAAGCGATAGCCCTTTCATTATTGCTCTATTAACATTTATTGGTGCATCAGATCCAACATTTTCTGGTGGAACAATAGCATCATTACGTAGTCGATCTACTGACTCAGGAGGCATTATTCCGGTAAGGCATCTATACATTGTCGCAGCCATCGCGTATATATCAGTCCATGGCCCCTGCTTGCCTGTAGAAGAATACTGTTCTGGAGGTGAAAACCCTTTCTTAATAATAACTGTCATTTCTTGATTTTCGGAAAAGACTCTAGCTGTCCCGAAATCAATCAATCTCGGACTTCCATCCTCACATACATATATATTATCTGGGCTTATATCCCTATGAATCACCCCATCCTGATGTATCAGCACGAGTGCATCCATTATAGGGAGAATAATCCCCTTCAGTTGTTGCCATGAAAGTTTATCCCCTCTTCTAGCCAAAATATGTTTAAGATCACTACCCGTTAAATATTCCATTACATAATAAGCGGTATAATTCTCCTCAAACAAACTATAGATAGTAAGAATATAAGGGTTGTTATAATGGTAAATAATACGAGCTTCCTGTAGGAACTTATCCATTCCTTTTCTGAAAATATCTTTTGAAGAATGAACATTAACGTCAAGCATTCCTGGAATACGAGTTGCTATACCATTGGGGTAATACTCCTTGACAGCAATTAATTTATTTTCCTTTAAATCAATACCTCTATAGGTTATGCCAAAACCACCTACTCCAATGACATCTTGTATAAGATATCTTCCATGTATGATAGTCTCAAAAGGAAGGGCAAATGGAGGCTCTTGTATTTTGCTACCATCCATATTCTCATATTATCTCCATCAGAATGCAGGTATAATTGTCCTGCTTTGGCCGATTCTCAGCCAGTATCATCTCATTTATCATAATTGCACTCTTCTTTAATGGATTGCTCATAGCGTTGCATATATTCTCATCTCCTATAGTTCCATAGATTCCATCACTCATGAGTAAAATTCTGTCATTTTTCTTTACAACTATTGGCTCATCATTCTGATCTATATGCTCCAAATCGCCCATTCCAATAAAGCTGGTAAGCGCTGCCCTTTGTGGATTTGTTGCAGCTTCCTCCAACGAGATTTCTCCGTTTCTTGCTTTCTCATCCAAATCAGCTGCATAATTGTGGTCATGATTAATCTGAGCAAGCTTTCCAGCTCTGTATAGATAAATATGACTATCACCTACTGAAATAAAACTAAGCCTATTATTCTTCAAATGAACAGCAACCAAAGTACTTCCGCAAAGACCTTGCCTTTCTTCGCCGAGTTCTAGATTTACTGCATCATTGGCAGCATCTAGTAATTTAAGAAGCATATCTTGTGGTTTTTCATCACCAGTAGCTTGATCAAACCCTTGTAGCATAGTGACAACCACTAGCTGACTCATCTTATCTCCGTCCTCTAGTCCACCCATACCATCAGCTACAATAGCAAGAATTCCTTTTTCACCAAGACTCTTCTCATCATTGACCTCAGAAATGCCAAACGAATCCTGCTGCATAGCTCTACTACCAACGCCATGTATGCTTGTTATAGATACTGGAGAATTTTTCGCTGTAACAATCGACTTAACTATCTGAGAAGTCCCTTGTCCATCTGGATATTCAGTCATTTTTATATCTTTATCATTCTTTCGATTTTTATTTTTAATTGTTATGATCAAGCATATAACTAGCAAGAAAACAATTCCGCCAACAATAGCGGCAATAACTGACATTGAATACTTTTTTGGAGTTTCAGAGACAGGCTCTTCTTTTTTACTTTCTGTCAGAGCGACTATTTCTTTCACATCATCACCAACCTCTATTGTCAATGAAATGTCTTCTTTCGAAATTGGTGCACCACTCGAAACACTGCCTTCTTCAACAGATTGCTCTTCTATATCTTTTTCATTTTTAGATTTTTCTAATGTGCTTTTGCGTTCAATATCACCATTTTCTTCCCTGTTAGTTTTGTGAGTTAGCCTGATCAGATATCCTTTTTCTGTCATCACCATACAAATTCCTTTGAACAGAAAGGTACAAATTTCACAACAGTTTTGCCAATAACAATTTCATCATATGGTGCAAGCTCCACAGTCTGGAAAGTAGCTTTGCCATTAACTCTGACTATCGCTCTACCGTCTCCTGGTGAAAAGAAAAATGTATTCTCAACAGTATCGTAGCTAAGAATGGCATGATTCTCTCTAGAAATCGTCTCGTCTCCTCTTATACAAATATCCATTCTGTCACTTCTGCCTATAAAATTATTGTCAGCGTGTATTCTGTAGTCCCTGCCTTTTTCCTTTCCTTCAGTGCAAACAAGCCATCCTACTACAGGATCTATACCTTTTTCTTCCTTTATTAAAGCTACCGTCCTTCCATCATCGGAATCGGACTCATTCATAGCAGCCTGTAATGCCATGGTTTTATCAGATCCTCCACCTGTTGCACCCGTCAAAGGCATAGTTGGCGATCCACCATTTCCTCCTGAAAAACTGTCTAAAGGCAAAGTGGCTCCCGAATTGTTTGCACCTGTGCAATAAGGGCACGCTGCATGAATAGAAGCATCATAATAATGTCCATTTGGGCACTTTCTCATTTCCATAAGACTTCTCCTTTCAGTGTTCAAGAGTAAAGAGCTTATAACCATTTACATCAGATATCTTCATTGAATCTGTTTTTCTGTCATACTCATATTTCCAAACATAACCAGTTGAATAGGCATTTGCTAGGCTCTCTATAGTTTTAAAGCCTCCCAACGCATCATACAAACCTGCTAGCCCTTCTCCGGAAGCAACTTTACTATCTATCGGAGCTGTATATTTAACACTAATCATATGATCGCCCACAGAACTATATGTAAATGTTCCATATAGTTCAAACTCTCCTTGGTTTGTTATCAACAAGTCTCCATTTTCAGCAAAGGACATTCGAGTCCCCGGAGATTCCGCCAATTTCCATGTGCTTCCAGATAGCGAAGCATATTTATTATTCATATTAATAAATAGAATTGAAACAATTATTGCTATAATAACCACCGCAACTGCGGCTATACCTGCTATTACAACACTGTTAAACTTCGGTTTTGGCTTGCTATTAACAGAATTAGAAGAAGCAACTGCTGACGAACCTCCACTAACAGAGAATGAGTTGCTTTGATTTCCAAGATAAAATGTATCCCCTTCCCTCAATGGTGTAGGAATATTAGGTGTCAGTTTATTACCGTTAACAAAGGTACCATATGATGAACCTAAATCTGTTATCACACATCCCGATGGTGTCTGATCTACTTTGCAGTGCACACGACTAATTCCCTTAGTGTTATCGGGATAAATAATAGTACATGACTGCTGATTTCTTCCCAATACCACACTTCCGTTGATTGGTATTCGGCGTCCCTGATGGATTCCCTGCAATCCTACTAATTCCATAATCACCTTCCTATTCTGCCCAGCAATGTTCCTGCTATGGCTAATTCATTTGTTAGTATTTATATTTATCTATTGAAGTTTTTCCAATTTGAGGCTTATAATTCTCTCCAAAGATTGATTTATCCTTTCCTCTGTGATTTTTCCTTCTTCAACAGATTTAAGTACTTCGTCATAAGCAGTTTGCAAATTTTCTGGCATAAGTACCATATCGCAGCCTGCTTCTATAGCTTTCACAGCCGCTTCACCTGAAGAATAATGCCTACTTATAGCTCCCATTCCAAGTGCGTCAGTCATAATTACCCCGTCATATCCTATATTTTCTCTGAGTATTCCTGTTACAATGTCATATGATAGTGAAGCAGGTAAATCCCCAGCAATAATATTAGGAAATGATACATGAGAAACCATAACAAAATCAGCATTATCTAGCGCACCATTAAAATATGGAATTAAGTCACATTCCGTTAATGCATCAATATCCTTATATGAATACGCAAAGTCTTCATGCGAATCCTCAATTGTATCTCCATGTCCTGGAAAATGCTTATATACTGTGCATATTCCAGCTTTATGTAATCCGCGTGAAAATGCAGAAGCCATCTGGTCAACAGTATTGGGATCTGAGCTGAATGCTCTATCTCCAATCACTGTATTATTTGGATTAGTCATAACATCAACGACTGGAGCAAAATCTACATTTAATCCAAATTCTTTAAGGTATCCTCCAATATATGTACCGGTTCTTTCTACCTCTTCTTCTCCGGATTTGGCTACCTCCTGCATCGACTTGATCTTTTCAACACCAAACGATTCATTTTTCCCTATACGTAGAACCCTTCCACCTTCTTCATCTAATCCAAGAAAAATAGGAATTCCTGTGGTTTGTTCTACATATTCCTGTAATTCACTAAGCATAGCCTTTGTCTGAGTTGGATTTTCAAAACTAGTAGCTAAATATGCCAATCCTCCGACTGGAATTGAATCCAATTTTTCTTTTGATGCACTCCCAAATTGTGTAACCTTACTTACTCCTGTCAGTTGCTCTGGTGTTACAAAGAATAACTGCCCAACCTTTTGTTCTAAGGACATCTCCTCAATAATGGAGACAACTTCATCAGATTCTAAAGTACTTTTTTCATTATATGTACTGCTATCTTCAGTATTTTCGCTGATTTCCTCAGCATCTTCTACTATTTCTTCAGTCAATTCACTATGGTCATCAGTATACTCTGCTGATTTTTCCACGGATTCGCTAATCTCCTCAGTAAATTCTTGTTCCTTAGTAGATTGAGAATTCTCATCTTTTATATCCTGATCATCTTCCTGATTCAAAGGTTTATCGATATCTTCGCTAGTTATTGTTTCCTCTACTCCCTTTCCACAGCCTACAATCAGCACCATACATGTTATCGAAAGAAAAAAAATATGCTTCAATCTTTTAATAATCATATTCATATTCACATATATACCCTATTCTCCCTGAATATCCAGGTACTATAGAAAGAACATCATCAGGAATATCATTTAGATAGTACTCACCACTTTTACGCAGTATATCAACATACTCTTCAACATAATAATTACCATTACCATCTTCGCCTACAAAGCTTGGTTCATTTTCCAGCCACACAGAGCTATATTTTGAGTCTCCATTTATATCGTTTATTACATCATCTCCCAAAGTCCCATCTGCATTTTTCCAACGATATTCATACGCTCTGTTAGGATTATTGCTATCCCTAACCCCAGCCACATAATAAAGGAGCTCATCTCTATTTTCTCGCTTAATTTGAGAAACAATCACATGAAATTCTGCCAAAGAGTTTATTCTAACAAGGTAACCGCCCCTGTTTATACAATCCTGAAAAGCCTGATTCCACGTTAAATCTGCGTTTATAATTTCATATCTATGTATAGCTGATTCATTTTGACTATCTTGCTGATAGTCCACTGCATTAGCTTGGCTTTCAGAAGCAGGACCACCATTATTATCAATATCACTAGCATTTTCAGCTATCGAACCTTTGTCTACATCATCACTCTCTATTTCATCTGTACTACTACTCAAAACATTGTTCTCGATTATTTGCTTGTCATTCTGAGCTTCATCTTCTTTAACAACCTCTGTCTTCTCTGAATCAGCTTCCATTTTTTTAGAATTCTGATCCACAATCACTTGAGCTTCATCATAGTGAGTATTGCTTCTACTAATCCCTATAGTAATAACAGATATCAAAACGAGTACAACAGCAGTTAATGCGGCTATGCATGCAATGTATATATTTTTCTTGTCTTGAACGCCTTTATTATTCGATGTTTCAGAGTATAAAGAATTATTCGTCTTATTTTGTATTGAATCAGTCACATATGTAATCTGTGCTGTCTGTCCCATATTGTTATTTCTTAATGGCTGGGCGGCATACGAGTCCTGATAACTAACATTCACAGCACTATTGTCATACAACTTAGCTTCAAGTTCCCCCATAGTTTTGATTCGGTTTTCAGCTAAGACTGCTAACCCGTTAAGTAATGCTGATTCTTCACTCTTACTTATGTTGATTCCATATGAAGAAGGATACTTCATAGTATCCTGTCTCATGCGCTCCATGGATTCCGGAGGCTTTTCTCCAGTTATGCAACGGTATATCGTTGCACAAAGTGCATATACATCTGTCCATGGTCCCTGATTACCTTTCGATCTGTACTGCTCTTCTGGAGCAAACCCTGGTTTCAGCAATACGGATAAGCTCCTGTCATCACCGTT
>NZ_AUJZ01000034.1:0-13463 GCF_000424485.1 Butyrivibrio sp. WCD2001
ACATTTTTCCTATACGCCAAGAGAAGGTCTGAACCTTACCGGTACAGCAGGTGGCGCCATTGAACACAATATTCTTGGGAAATTACTTTCTATACCATCAGAAAGTATTGATAAACATATCGAATTCTTTGAAAAATACGGTTTTTTCCATCCGCTGAATTCTGATGAATATGCATCCATAGATGCCTCGGTTATACTTACTGTGTCTAACCACATTAGAGCTACCATCCGTTTAATGAATGCATTAGGGAAACGTGATTACAAGAGTATGCTCATACACGCTTCGTATTTGCTTTTTTCTAGTCCGGTTGAATACACAACAGTAGAAGATACATACAGAACCTGCACACATACTTTCACATCGCTCATCAACAATGCCCCGCTATTTCCAGATGTTAACCAAAACCATGAAGTTCAAGCAACAGGATGTATCTCTATATTTGATCATATAACCAATAAAAAGAATACCGTAACAATCGAATTCATTAACGCCATAAGAAGCGGTACTGGGACAGATATTGAAGGAAGTAAGTCCCCCTGGTTCAAAAGCATCGTCGCACTTTATTTGATGGATAATGACCTTGATGAAGACCTTCGCCTAATAATAGATTTCTTCTATCATATTTTCACAGAAAATGGAGTATATGACGAAATTGATTTTGCAAAGATAAAACCCTATGGGCAATTAAATATTGATACTCTTTCTGACTTAATGAAGGCTGCACTTGTAAAGATTTCCAGAATTGTTATTGCTGAAGAAATAAACTATAACATCCAAGGCATTCACCCAAAGTATGATGGGCAGCAACTATCCGCTTCATGGCAAGTCAGCACTCTTATTGAAGCAATCTACTTTTCTGTTTTTTACATGAAAGCAGGAGTTGAAATCTATAAGGAATGTGAGAATCCAAACTGCAAGAGAGACAAATTCTTTCTTGTTGAGGCTACAAGAACAAATAAAAAATACTGTTGCCAGCAATGTGCAAATGCAGCTGCTGCACAACGCCATCGAAATAGAGGATTAAAAAAAGACTGACCTACCTCACAATTTGGGTAGAGCCAGTCTTTTTTTATATAGTCCTTGGTGCTGGAACAGGATTCCTTGAACGAACCTTTTCGATACATGAAGCCAAATTCTGTTTTTGTTGATCTGACATACTAATGTAGTTATACATCAAGAAACGCGTATCTATAACTATCCCCTGAATTCTTTCATAATTTTGCATATTGGCTTTCCAATCGCCTACCGCCTCACCGACATTCCCTATGTCTGTTGTTATGCAGGGAACCAAATTACCATTTGTATCTACTGCCCAGAACGGATTATTATTCTTGTTAAAAGGCATAATAAACGCGTTATACAAGCTATCATTCGGAATATGTTTTATGCGTTCTATATACTCGCCATATGTTATCTGCTTATTGATATCGGTTCCGTTCGGCAAATGATCTGGCACTCCGCTAAATCCGTAGCGATACAGCTTTGCATCAAGCACATAAACCTTATCATTGAATACCATGATTGTGTCAGGAATAAGTGGTGTTTTCTCTTTGTCCCGCCCATAATCGAGAAGCCAGCGAGTTCGTGGGAAGAACTCATCCTTATTCTCAATTCCAAAGGCCTTATCCACCATCTTCTCCCATACACGTTCAAAAAAATCTGTGCCAAAAAAGTACTGCTTTTCTGATGTACTCTCATCAATATATGTGAGCATATCCTTCATAGCAGAGAACAGTTCTTGCTCCTGATCATTATGTGTTGAAGCCAGTTTCTTAGTTAGAATATAAATCGATTCTTTTATGCTCGGATGCGGTCCCGGTTGTTCAGGCATATACGGAACATACAGCCATCCCATTTTCTCAAACGCTTCATAAACGCAATATCGATGAATCTGTGTAATCTGTTTATTCGCATTAGGGGTTACCGCTCTAACAGTCATCTGAGTAAAAACTAACGATCCATTTTTCTGAACCAATGCTCTCTGTTCTCTTACCGTTTTGGGCCAAGACGCATTTCCTTTAGTATCTGTTCTGTATAGAGGATCAGTTTCCATATAGTAACGACCGGTTCTCAGAAAGTTTCTTATGACTTTCAAGTAAGCATGCATAGGAAAATCAACAGTTCTTGGAGCTGCAAACTTTGATTCATCTATGACACGATCTTCTTTCATAAATGCTGCAAGTACACCAAAAAGATTGTTTATATCTTGACGCAAATCGTCATCATTTGAAGGCAACTGGTACCCTATGGGAAAATAAATAACCGCATCATCTGTATCTGCTTTTACTCCCACAAAACTGTCACCCTCATCATTAGTATTAACATGGCAGCGTTCTCTTATATTTTTCTGTAAATCCATATAACTATCACCTCATTACTGCTGTGAAGGATATAGGCTATCTCTAACTGTCTGTTTAAATACTTTGAATCTCTCAGCTGCTCTTGAATATACAAAAGTGCGTATAACCTTCTCAAGACTATCCATATTATCAGTATCAAACAATGCTTCTGGATTAAACTTAAAGGCATCATCCCATAGATATTTGATAACCTTTTCAGGGAATATCCTATTATGCATTACAGCTTCTCTGATTTCACTCAATCTCTTCTTTTGATCATCTGTTATATCCCCTGCTGTTTCATGAATAAGAAGATCATTGTATTCATCTCTTAAGGATATATAATCGCCTGTAGGCAAAGCTCTATTATCAAAAGCAATGTCATTCTCATGTATAAAATACACTCCCAAACGCTTATCTTCAGCCGAAGCCATCTTTGCTTTGTTTCCAACAATAATTCCGTTAACAGTATCACAGAATTTTTTCCAAGTAACTTCTGTATCAAGTATTTTTGCGTCAGAAAGAGAAGTACGTACATTGTCAAAGTTGTTTTCTATCAATCGCATTCTCCATCTACGCTGAAAAGCTGTATCTAATGTAAATACATTTTGATCCGAAGTATTCATTGTGCCAAGTATTGATAAATTGGATGGAATTTTAACCTTGTGAGTTTCATCATGATATATTTCCTCTGCCATATATTTATGCGTAATACCATACTCACTTGTACCAACAGGCATTTCATCATCGCTATCTGTCAATGCAACTTTTCGATCCAAAAGTTGAAATACTTCTCCGAATATTGCAGGGGCATTACCCCTGTTTATTTCTTCGATAATGAGGATGTATTCCTTATCAGGATGCCAATAAGCTTCTCTCATAATGGATGTAAATGGTCCAGGTGTAAATTCATAAGTAACCTGCTTATCTTCATCAACCACTGGTAAAATCTGTCCAATAAAATCAGCATTCGTATAATCCGGATGAAACACTAATCTTTCAACTACACTATCAGAATGACAATACTCATGTTCTATTGTCCAGCTCTTTCCTGAGCCAGGGACTCCATACAGTAAGACATTAGATCCTATGCTCAATCTCTTGCTTTCATCTATACTGTCTACTAGTGGTAATACTCCATCTTTCCCAATCTCATCTATAACGTCATCCAATTCATCAGAATATCTTTCCTCGCAAATCGTATAATCCTGTTCAGCATCTGCAAATGTAAAGTCTAATAATTGTTTTTTAATATAGCCGTCATTGGCATCAACGCCATGAATTGTTTCACGCAATGTTCCTGGGCCAAACCATGTTTTTACAGGATCCAATCTAGTCCAATCAACTTGTATTTGCTTACCATCATTATCATTAGCAATTACAGTTCCTATTGCTTTAATACGCATAGCTCCAACAATCTTCCCATTATTGTTGAAAGGAAGATTGTTTTTCTGTGTGAAGCACGATTTAATCGCTATCCTATCCCCTACTTGAATAGAATTCACAACATCAATAAACTTGTCATTCCAACCATTCTGCCAAATACCTTTATCAATGTATTCATCAGAATAATCATGCCACTCTCCATATTCATCACTTCCAGTTGTTCCAACATACCAAGCAAAAAGCACCTCATCCGACTCATCCTCATAACCTGCAGATTCTTCATGAGTTATATCAACACCCGGAAATGCGATAGATATCTTGTCATATAACGGAAGAACATCTGTATCCAATACAGCTCCAATAACCCATCTTGATCCTCTCTTTACAGCTAAAGCTATAGCATCATAATGCCCTACTCCAGGTCCAATAAACTTAGATGCTGGAGATATTCCACCTTGCAAATCTTCAGCATCTATAATTCCTAATGCAAATGAAAAGTGCTGAGTCAATGGTTTTCCTTGTGCCAATCTATTCCACAAATTACTTGCTCTAGAGGTTGCCGCTGTGATATAGATTTTATCTTCATCTATTCCGGATATTTCAGAAACGATTTTGATTAATTCATCAAATTTTTTTGTGCTAGTGTTACTTAATCCACCATTGAATCGTGTTTCAATCGAATGTAACTCTTGATCAAAATCTTCAGCTAACCCCATAATCAATCTCCTTCCATATTTTCCAGAAAAACTTCCATTGATTTTATAAAGCTCTCCGGATAGTTAATGAGTGTTGATTCAACCGCTCTTGTATAGAACCCCCTCATTCCTTTTTTTGTCAGTGGCTTAAGAGGATATTGCAAGTAATCTTTTAATGGTGGTGTGTTCATATTTATCGGCCACATTCCAACATTAACCTCAAACACATGTCCCTCATAGCCGTAAGCTGCTTTAGGCCATTTCTTTCTATGTATTTCCTTTGAAAGC
This sequence comes from Butyrivibrio sp. WCD2001, assembly GCF_000424485.1. Taxonomy (NCBI): domain Bacteria; kingdom Bacillati; phylum Bacillota; class Clostridia; order Lachnospirales; family Lachnospiraceae; genus Butyrivibrio; species Butyrivibrio sp. WCD2001. Next base: position 4,710 of record NZ_AUJZ01000034.1, read on the forward strand.
TTCGTATCAAACTGTCCCGGATTAAAAATCCGATGTGCCAACCACTGCGACATATTTACACACACTGCATTACCAACCAAGTGCCATCTATCTCCTCTTTTGGCCTTTTTTAATTTCATAGCTGGAAGGGTCCAGTCTGTGTTAAATCCTTGAAGTTTCTCAGCATCCCTAATATCAGGTGTTCCAAAAAAGTTTGTAGCTGGATTCCATATAGCTGGAGGCGATGGAATTCCGATTTTAGAACCAATCTTTAATGTAGGAACCCCATCAACAGTCCACCCCAATCCTCGTTTTCCTTCTGTCCAATAAAAACCATATAGTCTATTAGGATCGATATCCCCAATGCTATCATTAACCGGCGGTTCTTTGATATCATCAGCAAATAAGACATTTCTAACATCATTGTTTTTAGATGCAACCAACAATAAACGTTGACGCCTTTGGGGCACTCCAAATGCTCTTGCATCAACAATACGATATCCCCATACATAACCTAATTTTTCAAGTTCTGATGTAATATACTTAATTGCATTTCCTGAATCCAAGCTTACCATGTAGGAAACATTCTCAATGACGATCCATTCTGGTCTCTTTTCTTCTTCTACATTTCCTAAAATCCTAAATAGATGTTGGACAAGACTTGACTGAGAACCTTCTATCCCTTTTTTTAGCCCTGCTTGGCTTAAATCCTGGCAAGGGAATCCTGCGGTAACAATATCAACTTTAGGAATGGATTCAACTTCTGTTATATCATCTGCTATTTTAATTCTTGGATAATGCTTCTTTAGTACAGCTTTCGCTCTTTCATCCTTTTCACATAAAAAAACTGTCCTTGCCCCTTCTCTATGGAATCCCTCTTCAATACCACCTATTCCGGCAAAGAAACCTGCAATTGTTTTTTTCTTCAATTGTTTTTTACCTCTCCTCCGTCCAAAAATTCTACGCCAACTATATAACTTGCTTTTGAAGGAACTGCATTTCCTATAATCTGCTGTAGCTCACGTCTCTTAACATCATTAAAATCAAAATAATCTGGAAAAAACTGTACTCTCGCTGCTTCATGTGGAGTGATAGTTCGTCTCCTCTTAGGATGAACAAAACGCCCTTGACCATTAGACCCAAATCCTCCAGTGATTGTCGGTGAAGGTATATCCCAATGCATTCGGCCGTAAACAGCAGTATAGCTATGTTTCTTTAGCCTATGACAATCTGGTCTTTCGCTATTAGGCAAGTCATATAAATCATTATCAAACAGATAGTCTATCCTCTTTTTATTAGTTTCTGATGAATTTGCAGGAGTATCAAATACCGTATTTGAATTTATATCAAGTAAATCCTCAATAGCCCACGCAATAGGTAACTCTTCACTTACTTTATGCACATCTATCGCTCTTTTAAGTGAAACCTCTTGCCCTCTGGCAGCAATCAAGAAAAATCTCTTCCTTCTTTGTGGAACGCCTATGTCCGACATAGTTATTACGCCGGAATCCACACAATACCCTAATTTCTGAAGTTCTTCCTTTGCAATATCAACAACATTATGCGTATCATGTTGTACGCCAGGCACATTCTCTATAATCATATACTTAGGCATGCATATTTCTGCGCATCGGATCATTCTTAAATACAAAAGATTTCTTGGATCGTTTCTTCTAGTATGATTATTTAGATCAGAGTTTCCCTGACATGGAGGACCTCCTATTAGCACATCAACATTTCCTACCATATCAAGAAACTGTTTTTCTCTATTAGATATAGGATCTCCAATATCCGAATCTATCAATTCTTCTATTGGATAATCTATAGTATACTTAGGATTAAAATTTTTCTTATAAAGATCAAGTGCTGCTTCAGCCATGTCTGCACCAAGAACTGAAACAAAATTATATTCTAAGGCACGACAGGCCTCAGCAATACCTAGAGATAATCCTCCGCATCCGCAGAACAAATCAACAACTCTTATATCTCCATTTGTATTCTTTCCTTGTGGACGCTTCTTACATTGAAGCCATCTCTTAAAATAATCATCATGCTCACTTAAGCTAATACCTTTAGGCAAATCGCTTTCGTTTATTTCAGAGCAAAACTCTCTTCCCTGTGTATCTCTTATAAATCTCTGAAGTGTTTTCCCCTTCAGAAAATACTCATAATTCATAACAACGCCTCATTATTTTTTTCTTCTTTGCAGCCACGATTAACCCATTCATCTATTTCTGATATCTTGAACTTCAGCAATTTCCCCCCAATTCTATGTGAAGGCATCGCCTTATTCTTTATCCATGAACGTATCGTTGCAGGTTTTACTCCCAAGTACTCAGCAGCTTCATCTATGTTGATATAATTATCCTTCTGATTATTGTCCATACCTTCCTCCATCTTATTCGGTGGGCATACTAGTCTGCATTGTATTTATGATACTTCTTTTGGGCATTGCTTACAAGATGTTATGTATTGTTTTCTTTTATTAAATATTGTTATGTATTGTTTCATATATTTTTATCATGTTTTATATAATTTCATATAAAAAACAGGTACCTTATAACTCCATAAAGGCACCTGCTGCAAATATATTTTTATGATATTATTTCTATCTCATCTTTTCCAAACAATACGCTTAATCCAGATCCGTTATCCCATCCGACCATCACTGAACCTATATCATCCACACCACGGACAGTTCCTTCTGTACCTATGGGTGGAGCTTGGTCGTCATCCATCTTTATCAATTTAACTCTCATTCCTAATCGATATGTTTCTTTAGCCCATTTAATTTGCTCATCACTTATCATTTTAATCACCTCCTAATGACCATTACTTCAATTCAAATTATGTCGTGAATGGAGGCATATGTAAGCAGTCAAAGCAAATAGATATAAAAATATCCTTGCTGGAAATGATTATTTAATTCTTACTGATCAATAGTATCTATAACAACATCGTACTTTTTAATTTTTCCACTAATGGATCTAGACACAAGTGAATAAAATGAACCAACACTACACTGTAGTTGCTTAGCGCATTCTTTTGATGTTCCTGTAGCTACCACCTCTTCATTTTTCTTGAGATACACAGTGTAATAATTTTTCTCCATATTATTGCCTCTTTAATCATTCCTAAACTTCTAATCATTATATTAAAATAGGATGACTATGGTCATCCTACTTCATAAATCATATCATATTAAAATGTTTGAAAGCATCAATAATTACTTTTTCTTTTTCAGGAGGACATTGGGGAACATGGTTTTCTCCAGATCCTACACGATAGTTTTCCCTCTTATCAAATCCAAGTTTATCTTTTACTTGAGCAATATAAAGATTTGTCACTCTTACCCCATATTCCTTCTGAATGAACTCTCTGATTTCAGCATATGTTGCTGTACCATCCTTACCTTCAAGCTTTTCAACATCTAGGGCAATATCGACATAGCCATCGACCTTTTCCCTTCTTAAAAGAACAACTATCTCAACCTTCTTTTGCCTTAACACCATTATGCTTATAATTCAATTCGAATAGTTCAAAAAAGAACATCCCTTACCACATTAGCCAAATCATCCGCCCCAGAATTTACTTCAGGCACAAGGAATCTTGGAAGCCCATCGTCACATATAGCTTTTATCCCATTGAGAAATATTTCTTTATCCTCTTGCATAGGGAATAAATCATTTAATGTCCCATTATGTGCTACCCATCTTCCATTAATGCTCTTTTTCTTCCCCCAAACGTGAATTCCTTTAACATAACGTCTATAAGGGTATATCAAATCTATGGCATTTAAATATTTTTCAGCATCAAATTGATCAGGCTTGATATTCTCACCAGTAAGAAGTTGCGGAAAATCAAGAACTACACCAAGTTTTATTCCTTCTGATTCGATAAGTTTGCATAAGCATTCTATATCCTGAGCCTTACTGAGTATGAATTTTCCACCATGATAAACAGATCCTGCCCTATTCTCAACTACTATAGGAGTATCAGGCCACGCTCTATGAATCATACTCTCGAACACCTTGTATCGAGTCACAAAAGCTTCCATATCGCAATAATCATTAAAAGGAGGATGTATTTCTATTACACAAGGTTCCTGATGTTCAGATGTCAAAGTAAAAATAAACCTAGCAAACTCTTCTGCCCATTCCTCACTTTTCCATAACTGCGGAACACCATCTTTATTGTCAACCGGAAGATGCAAAAAGCCTTTCATAAGATCCGAATTTAGCTTTCGTTTGCCATAGCTATACTCTGTATGTAAAGAATAGTTGCTGATATCTGGAATGTCCTCTTTATCAAAATGCCCAGCCACTTCGACAAGATCTGTCTTTATACCATCAGGATACGAATGACCTCCATATTGCACATAAATAAAATTCATATTTTGTTCCTTTCATAATTGTGCTGCGTAATAAGGTCTCTGTAATTGTAAAAAGTTTCTCCACTGACCATTCTATTTAAAGTACACTATTTGCATAATCTATTGCATTTCCAGATATTTTCTTCAAAACACTCTGGTTATTAAGTTCTTTATGCAAATCCTTCAGATAATCAATTCCAGCTTCTGTAATGCCCCAATTATTTCTCTGATCAGACACATACCATCCATGCAATGCCAAATGCTTTCTTACAAAAGCTAAATCATTTCTCCATACAAGCTCATTTCGATTATCCTTAAGTTTTAAATCCTCTTCATTAAGCACTATCCAATCATTATCCTCGATGTTATCCAAAACATCAGCCTTTGACACACTACCATACTTTTTACAAAGCTGGTATGAAGATAACAATAACAAAAACCTTTTTTCATTCTCCAAAGTCATTTTTGTAATCCCCCATTCCAAATCTAATTAATGCCTGTCCATTAAACCTCTTTACACTCAAAAATTTCATATTTCCGAAAATAGCTGCCCTCATTACAGAGCAGCTTTTTAATGCTAATTTATATCTAACCTAGATTATCATAATTTATTATATTTCTTGCTACTTCCATAACTTTTATCTATAGGATATTTCTTATTATTCTGCTGTATTTTTTCCATAATTGCATCTTCAATACTTATCCCCATTTTATCTGCAAGTAAAATGCAATAATTCATGACATCAGCAATTTCTTCCTTTGCAGCCTGCTCGTCGTATTCAGGTGACCATTGAAAACACTCAAGAAGTTCTCCAGCCTCGATTGATATACTTTTTGCAAGATTCTCTGGAGTATGAAATTGATCCCAATCTCGATCCTTGGTAAATTTGATAACCTCTTTTTTTACTAGCTCAAAATTCATCTTATCCTCCAATAATTATCTCACTACAGGAAACTATTTAACATTTCTTATATAGCCCGCCAAATAATCACGTAACCCCTTGTTATATGCATATACATAGCATCCCTTAATTCCCCTTAACATCATGGTTACATATGCATTCAAAATATATTGCTTTAATACATCATCATCCTTTACTCCTGTTTTTACCATCTTATCTTTGAACTTTTCGCGTGTTATCTTTATTTCATTACTCTTTTTATCATAATCTATTTCCTTACCCAAAATTACGCCTACATAGTTCATATCAATTCCCTGTGTAGAATGAATACATCCAATTGTAAAATGTGAATCTTCTCTAGTAATCCATTTATCAGTACATACATTCCATATATATTTTCCTCTTCCGATATCATCAATGTCATAGCGTCTTTCTGCAACAAGCTTATTATAATAATCCATATTATTTTTTATATTTTTATTCTCTGGTTGAGTCTTCCAATCCCAAGAATAGCCTGCAACCGTTTTGCATAGCCCCTCTTTTATATCTAAATTCCTTATATCAGAAATCATCTTATCAGCATCATAATACAATTTAAAATCATAATTATTTATGTTTGTAAATTGTAACTTTTTATCGCAGCTCATTATATTTTTAATATATTGAATATATTCACTCCCTCCCTGACATCTCAGCTGTGTAGATAATGTGAATTGTAATTTATTGCTAAACTCCTTCCTTCTCTTTAATGATGCTTGATATTCATCATATGTTATATCAGAAGATTTTATGCTCTGATCTTTGTCATAAAACAGAATTTTACATTTGGCTTGTTCCAATACCCAATCTAACTGATTGCATTTATCTTTATCCAAAAGTAATGACTTGCAAACTTTGTCATAATTAGCATATAAGCCCATTGATGATAAGCTTTTCCTTTTAGCAAGTCTATGCGATTCATCAACAAAAAGAAGATCGTATTTCTTAAAATCGTCATTTTGTTTTAAAGCATAAGGTGTAATTATAATTTTCCTATTCAGCAAATCTCCACTTTCTTTAAAAACATCTGCAATCACTCCACGTACTCCGTTCATGGGAAATATCAATCCAATACGAACTTTTCCATTCCTATTTTGATAGTCTTTAATATATTGTTCACTTTCGTGCAATATTTGATAAATCATGTGAATTGCCAAAACAGTTTTTCCTGTTCCTGCACACCCATTAATTAAGTAGATTCCTTGTTCGTTATTTTCTAGCTTAGAAAAAACATCTTCCAATATTTCATTTTCGTATCTCTTCTGTTCTAATGTAAGCGTGTTATACGGCGAATACTTGAAAAGATTTTCATTTATTATGTCTTCTGCATCTTTGTTAACCATTTTTTCTTTTTTTAACGCTGGCCAAACATTATCTTTTAAATATTTGGAATAATCAGCTCTCTGATAGTAATCATGCGCATCTGATTGCCCATCGTTAGCATTTAATATTTTTTTAAATTTCCCATCAGCTTTGCACCACTTGATAAGCTGTTGTTCATAATCTAAAACTACAGATTTATTGAACGTATCATCAAATATTACTTTTACCCACTTTAGTTTTTCTTTAGCCTTTTTTGGGTTTATTAAATGTTCTCCTAATCGCCTTGCAGCATCGGATGCTTCGCCTATATATAATGTCTTGTCATTATATAGCAGATAGACAACAGGCCAATTAGTTCCCTTTTCCTCTTGCGCTAATTTTGCTTTTCCTTCTTGGCTAAATTCAAAAGTTTTTATAGTAACCATATAAATACCCCCATGCATTATTTTCAGTCAATTATTTAAATTATATCTCTATACTCCGTTATTCATAAAGAAATATTATTATTTATACCTTAATAACCAAAAGTTTCTCTACACAAAAATAAACTAAATACCAAAAGGCACCCTCACAGGTGCCTTCTACCTAATACTTTATCTTTTTTACTACATATTTTGAAAAGTCTAAACCGCCACGTTTTTCTGTTAATGTCTTAAGATTAATCCTAAGATCTATCAATTCCGGCTTATCCGTTCTGACAGCCAAACCAGCCTTATCATCTTTCTTTAAAGAAAATGTTTTTGCTGGTACATGAAGCAATACTAATTCCATATCAAGATTGTTATTAAGGATAATATCCCATTCCTTATCCAATAAAGATGTCTGTGGATTAGCACAACACTCATCCTTGCCATCTGTTTTTACCGCATATGTTGTATTGCTATTTTTTAACAATATACCTTTTTCCGAAAGGAAGCTAAGTGCATCAGCCTTTGCACGTTTGCCTATAGCAAGCTTTGTCTTAACATCAAGAGTCTTGATAAGACTTCCTACCTTAACTGTTTTCGTATCGTTGAAAACGTTAATTCCGATAAGCTGAAGTAAAAACAAAGCTTCTTCCAAATACTGCCCCAAGTAAACCTCTCTGAACTTATCGACCTTTGGTTTATTTCCCTTGTTTTTATTATCACAATCGAGTCTTCCGACACTCTTTGCCTTATCAATCAAATATGACTCAAGATAATCTATATCCGAATGAGTAAGACTATCATCTTTGGTGGTAAGTATCGCCACGCTCTCCCACCAATCCTTTCCAATTTTATGCTGTCCTACTCTTTTGGCAAGATCTGATGCCTGTCCTACATAGACCATATCTTGCGACAAAAGCAAGTATACTCCGTACTTTTTACATGCATCCGTATCCAGTAATTCATCTACAGATTCTCTTGGTGCAGAATACAGTTCTCCTGAGTTCCAGCTTGAATCTTCAATGCTTATAACTCCGCCAAGATTGCCTTCATACAATAATAGGTTTATCGTCTTCGCCTTTGCGCCAGCCAATCAAAACCACCTCTGTTCTATCCTTTTTGTTTAAAGTATAATGGATTCTAAAATTTTGATCAAATAATTTGTTTTGTATTATCAGCCGAAGTCTATTCCAGCACTCTTAAATCAGAAACGATTGGCTACTATGCTGCCGTCTCAACATCCCCTATCTACTAACAAATATATGTCGTATCCAAGCAATTCAAATAGTTTGTGTATTTTTAGTATATTAACGTTTTAATCGTTATAATAAATCTTGTATTTATCAGTATTCTATACATTTTCTTAATATCCTGCTATGACGTTACTCTAAAGCTTAAAAAAGCTGCCCTCAATTGAGAACAGCTTTCCACAAATCATATTAAATTGAAATGCTTGAATGCATCTATAATAGCATCTTCTTTATCTTGAGGACATTGAGGCGTATGCCCCTGCCCTGATCCCACTCGGTAATTTTCTCTCTTTTCTATACCAAGTTTATCCTTAACCTGTGCGATATAAAGATTTGGGACTCTTAATCCATGAACCTCAGCAACATAATCTCTTATCTCTGCATATGTTGCTGTTCCATCCTTTCCCTCCAGCATCTCTACATCTAATTCTATATCAACAAAGCCATCTACCTTTTCCCTACTTAAAAGCACAACCGTCTCA
>NZ_AUJZ01000035.1:0-11551 GCF_000424485.1 Butyrivibrio sp. WCD2001
TACGGGATCATGTTTGCACTTACGGAAGAGAGCTATACATCCAAAGCGGATTTCCTTGCGATGGATGAGATCCCTGTGTATAAAAAGGGCAGGAAGTCTGACTATGTTTTTTCGGGAAAAAGGATAAAGCGTGGACTCTACAGGCACTACGATGGGACAATAACAAATGCAGACATAAACGGAGCTGCAAATATCTTAAGAAAAGTATTCCCAAAGGTAACCCAATGGGATAGAGGCATAGTGGACATGCCCTGTTCTTTGGGATGCACTAAGCATCCCAAAGGTTCATGCCGCTCTGCGGCATAACAGAAACCTCTTCCGACGCAGAGTCGGTGGAGGCAGTTCATCCGGTTTTCCTGTTAATGACAGGATTATATGAAAATATCTATGCAATCCAGAACGACCCAGCTCTTACTTTTTTGCTTAGAACCCCGAAAATAACATTAGAACCACTAAGCTTGCATCAAATAACGAAACAGTATGCAGATATTTTTCAGATTGATGAAGACGATGCCAAGAACCTTGCACGGATAACTAAGGGATATGCTTTTGCATTCCAAGCGCTAGGTCTTCTATATTATGAATATAGAGATGAAATGGAGTTAAGAGAAATTCTCCTCAAGCTTGATGATATGCTTGAGGATTTTGTATATAAAAAAATATGGTCCTCATTATCAAAGCAGGATAGAGCAGTCATTCTTGCAATAAAAAAGGATGAGACCAAAGTCAGTGAAATATGTAAGAAGGTAGGCATGACATCTGCTGTTTTCTCAAGATATCGTGATAGACTGATAAAAAGAGGTATAATCATATCTTCGGGACATGGTTATATTTCTTTGCTACTTCCTCGATTTGAGATTGTTGCTAAAACTTATGAATAAGGTCTTCTGAACAACGGATTATCTTTATACAAATGAAATCTTTTATAAAACTTACAGACTTCAAGAAAAGTGAATTATTGGAGATTTTCAAGATTGCTGATTCTATAGAGCAGTATGAGGGCTTCTTAAAAGGAAAGACTATCGTTATGTTCTTTCCATCATCCAGCATAAGAACCAGAGTGTCTTTTGAAAAGGGTATTTTTCTTCTCGGTGGGCAATCCATATTATTTGATCCTGCAACGTTAGATAAAAAGGAAGATATCAGGGATGTTTGCGGATATCTTCAAAATTGGGCTGATGCTGTTATAGTCCGTTACCCGGATATTACTATGCTTGATAAAATGGCTGCAGCTATGACAATACCAGTTATAAATGCACTGACAAATGATAACCATCCTTGTGAAATGATGTCTGATTTATATGCACTCTCAAAAGTCAGAGCTGATTACCTTAAGGATGAGTATTTGTTTGTAGGGGCAGATGGAAATATAGGGAGAGCCTGGAAAGAAGCTTCAGAGGCACTCGGATTTTCATTAACTCAGAGTAGTCCTGCAAAGTATCAAATCTCTGGAGTTACTTGTAATGATAACTTGAAGAATGCGCTTGAAGGTAAAGATATTATTTGTACGGATTCCATTCCTTCAAACATGATAGGGGAATTTAAAGATTATCAGATTTCTAAAGACTTGATGGGAGTAGCAAATAAAGGCGCTATCCTAAATCCATGTCCGCCATTTTATAGAGGCGAAGAAGTAACAGAAGATGTAATTGATTCTGATTACTTTGTGGGATATGAGTTTAAACAGAGTTTATTAAAAGTGCAGCAGGCAATTTTAATCTATTGCTTATCAGATTAAGATGATGAGTATGAAGTGATAGAGGTAACAGAATAAAATGTGAACATATTCATATAAAAATGACTTTTTGGTTTCAATGACAAAAGACGGATTCATCTGTATAATTTTCTTAAATGAAACAGATGGGAGATAGATATTATCGATGGGTGAGGATATAAAAAAAGATCCTTTTGAGGAATATATAAGGCATGTTGAACCGGATAAGAGAAAACTTGGTTATGCCTGGTATACAGCTGTCGGACTTCAGGCTGTTGATGGACTTAAGACTTCAGACTATCTTAAAGATACCGCGCAAAATAATATTGAAGGAAAAATAACCATCTCAGAAGCAGAGAAGCTCATTGAGAGTTATTATGAGACATCAAATTCAAGGGATACTGACAGGACAAAAGAAGCAGACTGCGTATCAGCAAGAATAGCAGCTATATTGTCTGATGATGCATTCACTTTTTCACTGCCTCAGTATCTTGGTATTCATAAGAGACTTTTTGAAGGAATATATGACCATGCCGGAAAAATCAGGGACTATAATATTTCTAAAAAAGAATGGGTAGTGGATGGAGCATCTGTACATTATGGTAATGCCTTGGATTTGAAAGCTACACTTGAGTATGATCTACAGACCGAAAAGGAATATGAGTATTCTTATGATAATATCAGAGATGATATCAGACATCTTTCGAGATTCGTCGCTAACCTATGGCAAATACATGCTTTTGGGGAGGGGAATACAAGAACAACCGCTGTTTTCTTTATCAAATATCTGAGGACAATGGGATTTGATGTTACTAACGAAATATTTGCTGAGAATGCATGGTACTTTAGAAATGCGCTTGTAAGGGCAAATTACAACGATTATTCAAAGGGAGTACATGCTACTACTGAGTATTTGGAATCATTTATGCGAAATCTTTTACTTGGTGAGCATAATGAACTGCATAACAGAAATATGCATATCAGTGGATATTTCGAAAAACAGGACATTGAGAAAGCAAAGCAGGACATTGGTGATAAAAAACAGGACATTGAGGAACAAAAACAGGACATTCATATCCCGGAGGAGATAGGAAACAAAACAAAGAATAATATTATCAGTTTGTTTAAAAAATATGGATATGAATCATTTTTTGGAAGATCGGAAGTGATGGAAACACTATCTATCACAGCATCTCCGGCATCAGCTTTGATTAAGCGGATGCTTGATATGGAAATTATATATCCTATGAAGGGAAAGGGAAAAGGTAAATACCTTTTCAAAAAGTAAAATTATGCAAGTGGCCTTGTACGAATATACCGTAGGAACAGTCTTAGTGCTGTTCCTTTTTCTTTTGCAATAATGTAACAACCCGTGACGCGAGGGATGATAGTGATAGCTCTGGAATTGTCCGGGGCTATTATTTTTGTCTGAAAAAAGGTATGATTATTCATAAGTTGTCTGAAATGATAGATTTAGGAAGTGTTTGGACGTATGAAGAAATTGTCTGTTTTGTTGGGAATAATAGCAGTGCTTATCGGAACAGTGGTGGTTGCGGGGGTTGTACTTGTAATAAAGAGCAAGAAGAGTTGATAACAAGGAGGAGCTTGTATGAACGCAAGGGAGTATATAGAGATTTTACATGTTGCAGAGAGACTGAAAGATACGCCTCGTCATTGTACTACATCGAAAAGAAGAACTGAGAGTGTGGCAGAGCACAGTTGGCGGATTTCGCTCATGGCATTTCTTCTTAAACATGAGTTTGCAGATATAGATATCAATAAAGTTGTGGATATGTGCCTCATTCATGATCTTGGGGAGTGTTTTACCGGCGACATTCCGACATTTATAAAGACTGATTCCGATAGAGAGGTTGAAGATTCTCTTTTGAACCAGTGGGTTAAATCTCTCCCAGAGGAACTATCTGGGGAGATAGCTGCTCTTTATAAAGAGATGGATGCACAAGAAACTAAGGAGGCTAAGCTATACAAGTCATTGGATAAGCTGGAGGCCCTGATTCAACATAACGAGTCCCCAATTGATACATGGTCTGAAAATGAGTATGAGCTCAATAAGACATATGCGTTTGATACAGTTTCTTTTTCGGAATGGCTTACACAGCTGAGGAAAGCAATTCTTGAAGATACATTAGAAAAGATCGAGAGGGAAGGACAGTAATATGCTGGTTACGGGGTTAAAACATGACAAAAGATGAAGATTACTGTATTTTGGAGTTTATAGCTGAAGGCGGACGGTTTTATCGTTATGACGGAAAAGGCGATTTATCAGCATCTGAGATTGAGACATATGATAATGGCAGGAAATTTGAAAACGGATACAATGCGGCTAACGCAAATGTATGACTAATCCAGGGACAAGGAGCGCTTAAAATGATAATTCGTGAGTATGAAGAAAAAGACCTTCAGCAGATGATAGACATTTGGAATGAGGTGGTTGAAGAGGGAATGGCATTTCCTCAGGAAGATTTTCTTGATGCTGTGTCTGGGAAAGAGTTCTTTGAGTCGCAGAGCTATACAGGAGTGGCTGATGACGATGGAAATATTGTTGGATTATATATTTTGCATCCGAATAATGTTGGTAGATGTGGGCATATTTGTAATGCCAGCTATGCGGTAAGCTCAAAGAGTCGTGGGTTACATATTGGAGAGAAAATGGTAATCGACTGTCTTTCAAAAGGTAAAGAACTCGGTTTTCGAGTATTGCAGTTTAATGCTGTAGTTGAGAGTAATGTGCATGCGAGACACTTATATGAGCGATTAGGCTTTGTGCAGTTGGGAACAATTCCAGATGGATTCAGAATGAAAGACGGGCATTACGAGAATATCTGTCCGTACTATCATACGCTTTAATTTTCAGCAAAATGTACTTATAGCCAATTCTGTAAAACTGCAGAACTGGCTATTTTCTTAGCTTTACTTTTTATCCAAAAGTCTTTCATAATCTTTATTTTTTAGAAACCAAAAGATAAAATAAGTAAAGATTATGGAGGAAAGTACAATATGATCTCATATGAAGGTTTGGAAAATGCACTAAAGGAAAGAGGAATTGGTAAGACTGAGCTTTCAACTGAGCTTGGTCTGTCTACAAGAACTGTGGCTAAAATTGCAAAGGGTGAGAAGTTGTCGCCAAGAAGCATAAAAAAGATAGCAGCATATCTCGGAAAAGATCCTGACTTTTTAATGAAAAGTGTTTCAGATAATAAAATCTTGCAGTTGCTTCGTGAGGAAAAAGATATAAAGCTTCCTGGAGGGCTCTATCATGAGCTACAGGTAAGAGTGACATATAATTCCAATCATATCGAAGGAAGTAAGCTTTCAGAAGATCAGACAAGGCATATCTTCGAAACTGATACAGTTGATATCGGCGATGGCGTTCCTGTTGATGATATTCTTGAAACAGTGCATCACTTCCGCGCAATTGATTATGTAATAGATATAGCAGAGGAAGAACTTTCAGAGGATATAATCAAAAGGCTTCACTACATAATAAAGCATGATACAAAGGAATCAACTTTGTCATGGTTTGCGGTTGGAGATTATAAAAAACGTGCAAATGTCGTAGGGGGCAGAGAGACTTCGAAACCATCTGAAGTGCATAAGCATATGGAGGCACTTCTTAAAGAGTATAATTTAAAAAAGATTGTAACAGTAGAAGATATAATAGCACTTCATGCTGAGTTTGAATATATTCATCCATTCCAGGACGGAAACGGAAGGGTAGGAAGGCTTGTAGCATTAAAGGAATGCCTTAGACACAATATTGTGCCATTCATCATTGAGGATTCCAAGAAGAACTACTACTACAGAGGGCTCAAGGAATGGAGAAATGAAAAAGGATGGCTCATAGATACTTGTCTTGATGGACAGGATACATTTGTAAAGCTTCTTGATTTACTCGAAATTGAGCATGATTGAGATAGTATATGGAACGGAAAATTTGAAGAAAGTTACCGTTTGTGGGAGGAAAGCAGGAAACATACATTTTATAAGCAGTGGGGAACCGGAATACAAGGAGTGAATAGGCATCATTAGCCTAAGGAGGGCGGTGCTAATGGAAAGAAAATCAATTCTGATCAAGGATACAACAAGAGAAGAGAGGGAGCAGATTGTGAAAAACTCTCTCGATTGCGGTGGCGGCTGCGAGAATTGCTCATCTTGCTGGCTTGGCGGGGGAAGTCCCTGGGATATTTATCAGGACTATATTGATGGCAAAAAGGAAATCCGCGAGATAAACATGGAATACATGGAAAAATATCGCCAGGACAGGCAGATTCATTGAGAGGATATGTACTTATGTTAAATGCACCTGAGATAAAAGACTCTACAACTGAAGAACGTAGAGCATATATAAAAGAGAGGTTTCCATGTATTGCAGATTGCGATATGTGCGGACTTTGTAAGGTGTTCCATGGAAAAGACGCTGAGACGGCATATACAGATTACATCAATGGTAACAGGTCTTTTATAGAAGTGTCGGCTGACTATAAGTGAGTTCTTTTAGTATTTCTATATAATTTGTGGTGAGTTGTGATGGACGGTATTGGTTTAACCCCGGATGCCGCCAGAATTCTTCAGAGAATCTCTTGAGGAGTAGCTGGTGCTCAGGCGGAATTCATTCGTGCAATAATTCCTTTTTTACAAAGTTAATCAAGGTACGGATCATATCGGGGTTAGCACGGTAGTATATCTTAGTGTCTACCTTATCCAGAGTCAGCAGATTCTGATCAAGGAGAGCTGAGGTGTGGTGAGATATAGTAGCAGTGGTAAGGCCCAGCATTGATGCCAGTTGCGCACCGTATGCGGGCTTGTCCACTGTAGCTGACAAAATCTCAAATTTACTCTTATCTGCGAGGAGCTTGAGCATCAGGAGCACCTTGTCTTCATCTAGGGTGGCCTGGTTTTTCAGAACGTCTTCAATCCTGATGGATGGATCAAAGATAGCCCCGATGTTGACTATCGCTTTAGGGGCCATCTTAAAGGAAAGTCCCATTGAAACACCCTTTATATAAGTGATATAGATATCACATTCATCAAAATTATTCCCGGATTCATGATCACCATAGAATTCATTCATTATATATGCTGCCATTGATGTCCCGTTAAGGAGACTCTCGAAGTGTTCAGCTACCCGTTTTCCCTTAGCAATAAGTTTTTTTTCAAACTTCTTAATAACCTTGGCTGAACGCTCCATAAGTGAGGCAAACTTCTCACAGTATTCCTTATGATGAATATAAAGCTTTTGCAGGTGCAATTTTTCAGCATCGGAAAAATCCATCTGCTGTATCAGATCAAATATCTCCAGGGCAGATATTTCGTCTTCAGCCTCCTCATCAACCGTACGGGAGCCAAAGGCCTTAACCTCATCATAGAAATTTCTGTTGTATTCAGCTTCGGAAAGATCTTTAAGTTCATCATAATATTTTGAGACAGAGCTCTCCCGCCAGACGCTTTTTCCTACCAGCATCAGAACATTGGCAAAGGAGATTATGCTTTCGCTAAGCTTTGGCATGCCGCAGAAAAAGCGAATATCCTCAGAATCCTTGGAAAACTCTGCTCTGGCAGCGTCTTCGATTTCCTGGAGTAGTTCCACATATCTTTTTGCTTCCTCATCCGGCGTGATGCCATATCTTGCGGCAAGCCTGTTCATATATTCTGTTTCAAAGCCTGCCGGCTGAGCAATCATATTAAGTAATGTAATACTTTCATGTACGTACTGTACTTCTAAATGAAAATGATTCATGCTGCCTCCCTCATGTCTGCGTTATCTGTAGTTTCCTGTTCTTCAAGATTACCTTTTGCAATAAGAACGATGCAGAACACGATTGCCACAACCCCAGCGCCAAGAAATATCTGTGCCACATTTGAGAACTTAAGTAAACCACTGATAAGTCCTGCAGTTACGGGCATGATGGCTGACCCAAGGGCATTTCCGATGCTTGATGTTCTTGCAAGATATTCTTTATCAATTATACGATATGATTCAACGCCAAGGAACATGTTAGCGATTGTTACAAAAAGGCCAAGAATCACGGTAAGTACAACAAGGATACCAAGAGCGACGTAACGATTGGTGTAAAGCGGTGATGCGGCAACGAGGATGAAATATACGGCGGTAATAGCAACTGAAACCATTACAAGTACCATTTTTGCATCCAAACGCTTGTAAATCATAGGGAAAACCAATGAACCGACAAGCATGCTGGCAACGAAGGTAGCGCCAAAGGCTGACAGAAAGAATGCATCGCCATGAAGCAGTTCGCTGACCATAGGAGTCTGAAGGCTGTTCAATGGAACCAGAATTCCGTTTAAGAAAAGAATGATCATGGTGATGGCAACAAGTCTTTTCTTGGTGGCACAGTATAAAAACCCGTCCTTAAGATCCCTCATATATCCGGAAACATTGAAACGCTCTGCATTTTTGTTACTGTCATCCTTAAGCTTCATGGAGAGGATGATAAGAGCTGAAAGTATGAAGGTTATCATGTCAACGTAGATGGCACCTGAGCTGCCGATAAGAGCGATTATTACAGCAGCGACGGCTGTACCTACAAGTTCAACGGTACCGGAAGCAGCTTTGCTGATAGACATGGCTTCGCCATAGAGATGCTCGGGAACGATCTGTGGGAAAAGAGCTGTTCCAGCAGGAACTCTGAAGGCCTCTGCACTGGAGATCACAAGGCTCAGTACCGCAATCATCGGTGCATTCAGAAATCCTATGAGAAGTCCTGTTGCAAGGAGCCCTACACATATAGCTCTGATAAGATCTGTGATCACCATAATCATCTTCTTATTCTTGCGCTCAACCCAGGGACCTGCCAGGGGAGTCAGTATAATTGTAGGGATGCGGTTCAGGGCATAAATAAGAGCTGACCAGCTGGCCTGACCTGTGATCTCATATACGATCCATGAAGACGCGATGGCATCCACTGAATCTCCGAAGCGGTTGATGATCTCTGCTGATAAGTCCTTACGATAGTTTCTGTTCTGTAATAATTCACGAATCTCTGCTTTCATATGTGTTCTCCTGGATTGGATATTTGTCTAATAGTTGTTCGATGAATATAAAATATCACAATATTCGATGTGCGTCAAACATAAATATTAGATATTTATCTATCAATGTATGAGTTGCCATACCCTATTTTAGAAGAAGACAGGGGCTTGATTTTTTTGTTATAGTATTACTATGATACCGGCTATGTGATGCTAAGGGAAAATGGAGCGCCAACATTATAATTGGATAAAATAGCCAAAAAATAATAACTTTCTCCAAATATAACAGCGTTTGTTGATTATATTTGGAGAAAGTTTTATAATTTATACAAATATTATGCGACAAAGGGGTTGCTATGAAAATAATAAGCAGAAGAGAAGAGCGAAGAGAACTAGAATACTGCGAAAAGTCAAAAAAATCCGAACTTATCTGTGTTTATGGCAGAAGAAGAGTGGGAAAAACATTCCTTATTGAGCAAACATTCAAGGATTTTGCCTTCAGAGCAGTAGGCCTTGAAAAAGGTTCAACAAAACAAAAGTTGGCAGCTTTTGAGCAAAGGCTGAAAGAATATGGTGATGATTCAAAATCAACACCAAAAAACTGGTTTGAGGCATTCTCACGCTTGGACAAGATATTATCAAAAGATACAGTAAGACGCTCAACAAATGGTAAAAGAATAGTTTTTTTTGACGAATTTCCTTGGTTTGCGTCAAAAAGGTCAGATTTTTTACTTGCATTTGAGGAGTTTTGGAACAGGAGAGGGACACAGGATGGCGATCTTATGTTCATTCTCTGTGGTTCGGCGACATCTTGGATTATAAAAGAGATAATTAAAAACACGGGGAATATGTATAAACGAGTAACAAAAAGAATATACATAAAGCCATTTACGCTCTCGGAAACCGAACTGTTTTTTAAGGATAGGGAATTCGACTGGCAAAGGGAACAGATAGCTGAATGCCAGATGATATTTGGGGGACTGCCTTTCTTTTTTGATATTATGAATCCATCTCAGAGTCTTGCTCAGAATATGGATAGATTACTATTCTCGAAGGATGCGCTATATAAAGGAGAGACGCAGAAGCTTCTCGAAGCAACTCTTAGTAGTTCACCGATTTATGGAAAAATATTAAGAACGATAGCCTTTTCAAAGTATGGAATTAAGAAATCAAAGGTGAAGGAAATGCTTGGTATCCCCGATGGAACATACTTTAGAGCAATAGAAGACCTTGTTGATTGTGGGTACATTATTGAATACAAGAAAGAATACGAAGATTATAACCCATTGTATATACAACTCGCAGATCCATTTTTACTTTTTCACTACTACTATATTGAGAAACAAAATAAGAATAGTTATGACGATGTCGTAACTGATGTAGGATACTACAGTAACTGGAGAGGGCAGGCGTTTGAAATGCTTTGTTTACAAAACGAATCCTGTATAAAAGGTGCGCTTGGCATAGGTAGTGTAGAGACAGACATTTATCCATGGTATAACAGTGAAGATGAAAAAGATGAGCGGGCTCAGATAGATATTGTAATTGAAAGAGCAGATAAGATAACAAACTTGTGTGAACTGAAATATTCTAATACTCCTTTTGAAATAGATGCAGCTTATGAACAAGACTTGATAAGGAAAAGAGAGATATATCGGGAAAAGACAGGCACAAAACAAGCATTGAAGATAATAATGATTTCTGCAAAAGGGTTAAAAGGGACCGCCCACACATCCTATGTTTCGGAAGTAATAACGCTTGATGATTTATTTGATCAGTAGGGATGGGGAATCTTATGGAAAAAGTGAAATGCAGGCAATGGGAATCCGAAATTAGCAGTAAGAAAATAAGATATGAGGCTTTGCAAAAATATGTATAAATTCAGAGAGATTACAGAGGACGACAATGCTTCTGTTGCTGCGCTTGTCAGGGACAACCTTAAACAGTTTAATCTTGATATTCCGGGAACAGTATATTTTGACGCAGGATTAGACCATCTTAGCGATTATTATGGCAATGATAATAGGAGATATTTTGTCATCGAGAGCGATAATGGAGAGGTTATCGGTGGAATTGGATATGACAGATTTGAACCGCTGAAAGATACCGCTGAACTCCAGAAGCTCTATCTTACGGATGCAGCAAAAGGATCAGGGCTTGGATACGAAATGATAGACTTTATTGAAGAGAGGATGCGAGAAGCGGGATACAAAGTTTCGTATCTGGAGACCCATGACAATCTTCAGGCTGCAATTCATATCTATGAAAAGAAGGGGTATAAAGAAATAGAGCGCCCTGACGCGGTAGTTCACAGTACCATGAACAGATTCTTTAGGAAAGAGCTATGATAATCAGAGCAGATGGGGGTATATTATGAAACTTATTGTTATAGACATACAAAAAGGAATTACCGACGAAAGACTATATAATTTCGACGGATTTATAAAAAATGTGACAAGTATTATCTATGCTGCAAGGAAGAATGATGTTGAGGTTATTTATGATGTATCAGCGATAAAACTCCTTCCGACATAGTCGGTGGGGGATGAATCGCTGGCCCTCAGCGTTTTGCTTTAATATATCGTCCTGTCTTTTCATATTTTCTTTTGTGGTCATCCGTGCGCTGGCTTTCTATATATTTTTTCACTGTCTCAAGTGAAACGGATCCGGTTGTGGCGCAAAAATAACTCCTACTCCAGAAAAGAGCATCTCCCCACAGAAATTTTTCTATATGTTCACGGTATTTGATCCTGACTTCTTTAGAGAGCTGGGACTTTAAGGTGTTGATCAGTTTTACCGGAGCAACATCCGGAGGCATGGAGATAA
>NZ_AUJZ01000036.1:0-9707 GCF_000424485.1 Butyrivibrio sp. WCD2001
CCAGTCCCGAATCTACCAGTATCTTCATGTGATGAGAAAGAGTCGGCTGTGTAATATCGAACTTTTCAAGAAGCTTGCATCCGCACTTCTCCTGATCAGAAAGCATCTTAACTATTTCCATTCTGTTGGGATCTCCAAGAGCCTTACATATCAGCACTTCGTCTAATTTGGCCATAATCTTCTCCTTATATAGATGTTTATCTATGTGTTGACAATAGCACATACATAGATATTCGTCAATGTATTATTTCAAAAAGGAGACAGAGCTTTTAAAACTCTGTCTCCTACGGGGCAATTTATCTTCTGAGATATTTTACTATGCACTACGCCGGTTTCTTCGTCAGATACAGCACATAAGTATCCCGGAACTCGACTTTATCTCCGCCCGCAAGCACCACACTCCGAAGTCCTTCGAAAAACTTCGTTTTATAGGGCTCGGGGATCAAAATGTGATCGCTGTGCGTGCCGCAATACATCACATATTCATCTGCAGAAAAAATGCGTTTTCCGTAAAAATCATGCCGCGTCAGATCCACATAGCCGTAGTCAGTCGCATGAAGATAGTCAAAAGGTTCCTTCATGTTTTTGTATTCCGTCACCGGTTTATAATACTCGTCGTAAACCTTCTGGATACAATACACTGATTGCCTTCTGATAAGCGCCATCCTCTTCGTTTGGATTGCCTTTGCCTCTGACGGCTAAATAATTAGCCTTAGGTATATTTACTATTCCTGGTGTATTCTTAGGCATGTAGTATTCTCTGTATTCCTTCTTAAAGTCAAATGCCATGGTGTTATCTCCCATAAAAACTTGAATTTGTCACTCTTCTCTGTATCGATACCCATCCGGAATTCGAATATACGCACGAATATGTTCGTCGATAGAACGTTCGATAATACCGGATATATTATTCACATTTCCTTCTGCGGCAAGGATCGTACGATTCCGATTCTCAAGGACGATCCCTATATGGTCGTGCTCTTTGTTCTCGAATACCCTGTCATAGAGTACGATGTCACCCGTTTCCGGAACACAGCCTTCAGGTCCTTTATGGTATTCAATCCGCCGATCGCCTACGGCAAACTCCTCCCAGCCAAGGCATGCTGCCAGATGACAGGTTTTACATTCATCAGGTCTGTACGGGATCCCGAATCCCGCTGCCGTGCAGCAATAATAGACAAACGCCGCACACCATAACCCGTCAGCTTCCTTGAGATTCCATGCCGGAAACAATCGCACAATCGGCGCAAGATTGGACGCCATCCCATCAACATCTCCGTGAAACGGAACCTGTGCCATATTCCTTGCCAGCCTGGCCAGTTTTTCTCTTGTTGCGTTTTCCATATACGCCTCACCAAATCCCGATTTGCGCCTTAGCACGATATTTTCAAAGATTATGCTCTTTTCATTACCATCCTCTGTCCGTCCTTACACAAACCCAGCTGCAAAATGTACTCATAAAACTCCTGCGGATAAATGTCCCTGTACTTGGCATAATCCTCTGATGTTTTGCCCCAGTCAAAGGGCCTTCCTTTATCAATATCCTGAATTATCATCAGCCTTCTCCAGCATCATCACATCATAACAGAGATAATCTCCATTCTCTGTTTCAATCCTGTTATACTCGATCTCTTTATATTTCTTACATCTTCCAGATTATTCTGGTCAGCCAAAAGTATTTTCACTTTTCCCTCCTTAGTACCCCATTGCTGTACGTACTTCGCTCATCTTTTCTTCTCCCACAAGAATGCTTAAGAGAGAAAATGCAACTCCCGGAGCAGTCTGTGGACAATATGATGTTATGATATTATCTGTCTGAACGATAGGCTCATTTATTACCTCAACACCATATTCACCTAGTTGTTTCTGCCTGTTTCCACCATTTAAGTGATATATTGTTGCTTTCTTTCCTGTCAGGATTCCACTATGAGCAAGTGCCAGAGCTGCAACGCAGACAGACGCTATAGGTTTATGCTGGCTGTTAACCCCTCTTATTAATTCAGATACTTCTTCGGAAAAAGCTTCATCATAAAATCCATATTCTTCAAATCCGCCCGGAATAGCCAACGCATCATAATCTTCTATTTTCACTTCATTTAAAAGTGTATCTACTGTAACCGGAACTCCAAATGTACTCACAGCAGTTTTGCTCAGGCCACATGTGATTACGTTTACATCACAATCAAAATCATTTCTTGCCCATCCCATAACATCAACAAAAACACTGGCTTCCATAGTTTCAAAGCCTTTTGCAAGGAATAAAAGAATATTCAAATACCGCATCCTCCTCGATTGACAGTCCTTTAAGCCATGGCTTATGTAAATATATATTATCGTACAACCAAAGCCAGACCTGATCCGCACACAGAAAAAGGTCTGTTTTTCACTGCTTTTGCATTATGCACATTAATACTTTAGAACGTAATATAAAAAGTTATAAATCCAATCCAGCTTTATGCGCCTGGATATGCTGTAGCTTTCTTGGGATGTTATAAAGCTTCCTATCCTTAATCAGTTTTGCTCCTGTCTGGTGATAATAAAATGAGATTCCGTTCTCTTTACACTGTAACCATACCTTCTCTACCCATTTATAATCGCAGACCCTTGCATTTGCTCCAGACTCGCCACCTACGGAAACCTCCTCGATGAGCGGTCGTCCATCGGAAGTCCTGTATTTTTCGATATATGAACTTAGATCCACCTCTTCGGTAAACATAACAATTTAGGCACCCTTTACTCGCTCTGGTGCATCCATGCCACAGATTCCAGTTTAGAGCGAGCGGAGTCCGTGGATCATTGTACTTTTCCTCAAAAAATGATAATTGCTCCATTATGAAAGCCTTCCAGTTAAATATGAATCCCTCTCCACTATCCCAAAGTCACAGCCCAAATGCAAAGATTGCAACAATGTAGAATCCAACGATACTTGCCGTAGCAAGCAGATCCAAAACACCTAGGATACGGACGGTTTTATCCCCTCCCGCAAGCTTGCGGCCAGCAAAAAAGAATACAAATCCTAAAAATCCAAGAAATGTAGTTATGTTAATTACTGTCCTGATCACCGCGGAATCAAAGTGTGATACCATCAGAAAAATTGCTATTACTGCAGAAACTGCCGGTATTACACCGGCTATAATTGCTATTGTCTTTTTCATCGTAACTATTCCTTCTTTCACTCCGCAGGCCAAACATCTCCTATTTTGTTAAAAATTCAAATATCCCCATTGTTATCGCTTCTGTCATAAGCGGTACCATCCCAAACAGATATCCTGTCATAGGCTTAACCCTGTAATACTGCAGATAGAAAAACAGACTAAGTACTGCTGCTATCGCAGTTATTACGAGAAGGATAACAACCTTATCTATCGTAACTGTCTCCCAGGCAAAAGCCCGGTTTATAGATGCCACTTCAAGCATCGACCATCCTACTATTAAAAATAGTTCAGACGTCACCTGCCTGTGAAGAAAAACTCTGGTTCCATAGAGCAGAATCAAATATGTAACTATGCCAGCGGCTATAATAATGAGCCCTGAAATGAATCCTTTTTCTGGTGGTGTTTTAACAATCCCCATCATATTCACAGCAAGCCCCGACAAACCAACAATTGCTGTAGCAAGAAGTAGTATCCCATCAATCCCGTGCGTATGACTATCTCCATGTGATGGGCGAAATGCAACTCCCCACCATATCAGATAAAACACGCAGCATATAATCAAAAGAGCTTGTCCCAACTTAATCTGAACCATATGAATCCCTCACCAATATCTATTGCGTCTTTCTTCCTCTTCTATAAGTGCTTCTAGATATAGCTGCTGGAGTTCAGCCTTGCTCAAACTGTAAACATACTTCCTCAGTTCCTCATAGTGACGCTGTTCTTCTTCCTCTTCCTCTTTTTCCCATTCCTCGACCTGTTTCAGGAAATCTTCAGCAGCCTTGGGCTCCGCAGTGAAATAGAGAGCTATCATGTGTTTACAGATAACTCTCCTTCCCTCGGCAAAGGGACAGGTACATGAAGATTTCCTCGGATGCTCCTTGTCTATGTGAACATGATAAAGCTGCTCACCCTGAACAGTACCGTCATATGTAAACGGCCCCGTCTTCTCTACAGATTTAGTTTTCTTTGCGTTGTAATATTCCATACCGCGCCATACTGAATTACCACTGGCAAGTTCAATCAGCCCCATATATTCTCCCCTTACAGATTTTTATAGAATGCCACAGCCTCAGCTACTTCATCTTCCGTAGGATGTCCTTTCTGAATGCCCCCAACAAGCTTGAATGGTCCATATGTATCAAAGCCCTTACATTGGAATCTGCCCAACTCCTTACTCTGCTTATCGTCTGCAACAGATGCAATACTGTTGAAGTTACTCTTCATTGGATTTCCCGCTGTTGCCAGGAAAAATACTTCTTTTTGCGGTGGAAGGTTAACCTTAGCAAAAGTCAGCACCTGCTCAGCAAATTTCCCGTAGTATACTCCTGAAGCAAAGCCAATCCTGTCATATCCATTCAGATCTGCTTCCCTTTTCTCTGTTGCATCGATAAATTCCACCTCAGGATCTACTGCCTTTATGGCATCAAGAAGCTTCTTGGTATTTCCATGATGCTTGGAATAATAGATGATACATGTTTTCAAACTCTTCTTCTCCTTTTTATCTGTCTGATAACTTAACCCTATCCCCCAATTATACAGAAAAAGGATTCTGATTGCCTACATTTAACAATCAGAATCCTTATATTTTCCAATTCTCATCCTGCCATCGCCACCATATCAGAGTAGCATAAAAAAGATAAGCTGCATATTTTGGCGGAGAGACTCCGTCTATTTGTGATGCCTTAAAAACAAAAATTGAGGATGAAGTGCTTTGTTCTTCATCCTCAGTTTGCTACAATTTTTGTTTTTGTCACCTTAACTTAATGACATTGATCATTTTGACAGCCCTTTGCTTTGATTATTTTCCGCGAAGTTCCATGAGGTTTGGTCCTTTTCCTGCAAGCATGTCTGTCACACGTTTACCGATAAGGGTCGTATAGATAGGGTGAGTAAGGATATAGAACTGATCCTCTTCTATAGCATTAAATACTCTCATTCCCACAGAATCTATAGGCATACCTGTTACAATAACCTGCTCTGCTATTTTCTGACCCATAGCGAATTCCTTGCTTGTGTAGTAAGGATCAGATGCATCCTTGTACTGCTCAGGGCGGTGTCTTTCAGCATGGTGAAGGTCTGTCTGAACAAATCCCGGACAATATATGCTAATGGAAATATCTGCGCCTTTTGCCTGAAGGTCATAGCTAACACTTTCAGAAAGTGCAACTGCAGCATGCTTTGTAGCGTGATAAGCGGGCATTCCATTTGAAGTGATAAGTCCTGCTACTGAGCATGTGTTCACGATATTGCAGTGTGTACCCTGCTTCATCATGATTGGAATAACCTTGTGCATGAAGTAAACATGGCTAAGGAAGTTAGCGTGTGTGATCCACTCCCAGTCTCGAACCGGTGTGTCCCAGATATCACCAGGAACCACAACACCTGCGTTATTCATAAGAAGGTCAATCGCGCCGAATTTTTCAATAACTTCATCAACCGCTCTCTCACAGTCTTCTACCTTTGTTACATCTGCCTGGATAGTGAAGATTTCTGCAGCTCCAAGCTCTTTTGCTTCCTTGGCAGCTACTTCTACTTCGTCCTTTTCGATATCAAGAGCAGCGATGCGCATGCCTCTCCTTGATGCTTCTTTTAAAAATTCTTTACCAAAACCATTTGCTGCACCGGTTATCAGTGCAACTTTATTCTTGAATTCTTTCATCTGAAAACCTCCCCTTTACAGTGTTGATGCTCTGCCAAGTGCATCTGTTGTAGCTTCCGCAATTCTTCCGGGGAAGTTTGCATCGCCGAGTACTATTACATTATCAAAGTTCTCTTCAAACTGTGCTGATACATCATTTGAGCGTACTCCAAGTGCAAGAACTACTGTACCAGCAGGAATTTTTGTCATCTGTCTTGTTACTGTATTCATTACAACAACTGATTCTTCATCTGCAGACATGAACTGCTGTCTTGTCATGACATTTACACCAAGTTTTCCGAATCTGATGGTGAAATCAGCGATCACAGAGCGGTAAAGACCTCTTCCGATGTCTTTTGTCATCTCTACAAGAGTAACTTTATTTCCGCCTCTTGTTGCAATGGTCTCAGCAGTTTCCATACCTGTTACACCGCCGCCAATTACTACAACGTCACCCTTTACTTCCTTTTTGCCCATCAGATATTCTTCAGCAGTGATAACATTGGCTCCATCAACTCCGGGAAGCCCTGGAACGATAGGTGTTCCACCTGTCGCAACAAAAACAGCTGTGGGATCAAGTGCCTTTACAGCATCTACAGTGCCTTCTGTATTAAGTCTGACTTCGATGTTGTTTTTCTTGATTCTGCAAACAAGAGAATCAAGATAAGCCTGAAGCTTTTCCTTCATGATAGGCTTTGTTGCAATATTAAGCTGTCCGCCAAGAGAGTCTGCCTTTTCAAAAATTACAGGCTCAAAACCTCTCTCCTTAAGTGTGAGTGCTGAAACCATTCCAGCAGGGCCTCCACCTATGATAGCAACCTTTCTGCCATTGCCAGTCTTTTCTACGCAGCTATAGTCAACTTCTCTTCCGCACTTGGGGTTAACGGCACATTTGATATGTCCTCCGTCTGAAAGTGCAGTGAAGCAGTATAGACATCCGATACACTTGTTGATCTCATCGCCTCTGCCTTCCTTAGCCTTGTTTGCCCATTCGGGATCAGCAAGATGAGCACGGCCAAGAGCAATATAATCACAAACGCCCTCCTCAAGAAGTGCTTCTGCAACTTCAGGATCCTTGATGTTATTTGTTGCAATTACCGGAATCTTTACATTTTTCTTGATAGCGGATGCGAGATGTTTCTTCCATCCCTGAGGATATGAAGAAGGCTCGATAATTGTTGTAGCAGATTCATAGATACCGCTTGAAACGTTGATACAGTCGATGCCGAAGCTCTCAAGTGTTCTTGCAATCTTGATTGTATCCTCAAGCTTTAATCCGCCTTCTACAAATTCATCAGCTGAAATTCTCACTGAAATAAGGAATCTGGGACCACACATGTATCTTATACCTGTGATTATCTCCTCAAGAATTCTTATTCTGTTGTCAAAAGATCCGCCATATCTGTCCGTTCTCTTATTTGTATATGGAGAAAGGAATTCATTTAAAAGGTAGCCATGAGCTGCGTGAAGCTCGATTCCGTCCATGCCGGCCTTCTGGCAGATGACAGCACCCTTGATAAAATTCTTTACAAGTGCTGAACACTCTTCTGTTGTCATCTCCCTTGGCATTTCCTTAGTAACCTTACACATAACAGGTGAAGGAGCAACAATCTGTCTGCCGCCTATAATGGATGATTTATTTTCCCTTCCTGGATGCTGAAGCTGAACAAGGATTTTTGTTCCATATTTGTGTACACGCTCAGCAAGCCTCTCGAGATGAGGAACATGTCTGGAATCTGTAGCTCCCAGCTGATTAGGTGTACCAATACCTTCTACCTCATCTACTCTTGTGATTTCAGTGATAATGAGACCCACACCGCCTTTTGCACGGTCTTCGTAGTATCTGATAATGTGCTCGTTAGCTTCTCCTGTTGGATCTGCCAGCGAAACTCCCATCGCAGGCATTACTGTGCGGTTCTTGATTCGCACGCCCCCTATACGCCCACTTTTAAACAATTTTTCGTAAGCCATAAGTACCTCCTTTAAACATATAAATGCTACTTATTGTGCATAGACTACAACAATGTTTCGATTTAGAGTTGCATCCATGAACATCAATGAATACAATAATTTTACTGGGCTATAAAATAATGGTCTAGATTTTGCCTGCATAAACAGATGAGCATATATTGTGCTTGATGCACAACACAAATGGAGATGGATCTTATGAACTTTGAAGGAATAGCTGAAATAATGAAGAAAAGCTGCAACTGCAGCATAAACGTAGGGAATTCAAATCCGGAACTTACGCACTTTTCATTTTTATCTGATGGCATGCCATTAGATGATCCTTCGTGCCTCTATATTGGAAAAGTGGATACTGATACTATCAGAGAAACTGAAAAATCCCCCTGTATTCTCACAACAACAAAAGGACTTCCTGAAAATATCTCATTTATATATACAACAGATAAAGAGATGATGAACTGTATGAACGCTCTTACTTCTGCATTTTTCAGAGCCACTGACCACGAGAGCAGATTCAGGCACCTGAAAGAGCTGTCCAAGGAAAATATCTCCATAACGGAGCTCATAAACAAATCTGCCCTTTTCCTGGACAGATCCATTGTTCTTGCAGACTTAGGATTTAAAGTTCTTGCGCACTCCACTTCCGTATCCATCACTGACCCTTTGTGGCAGCGATATATAGAGAAAGGATCCTGCACTTTTGAGTTTATTAATGCGATGAACGAGCTTATGCCCGCCCAGAGTCTTCCCAAGACTTCTGCCTGCTTTCAGGTCACATGCGCCAGCTCTACAGAAGAGAAACTGGCTTCACAGCTTTTCATAGAAAACAGGCCGGTAGCATATCTTGTTTTGCTCGATAACAACCGTGGTCTTACATCATTTCACAAGACATATCTGCCAAAGATAAGTGAATTTTTGTCAGCTTTTATCAATATACATAATACATATCCTGATCTGTCAAAGGACGATACGGATATGTATATTAAGCTTCTTGATGGAAGTGAGGAAGATTTAAAGAGTACTGAGAAAATGCTGCCCAAACTACCTGAGCATACGTTTTGTGTGGTATTAAAGCCAATCCATCACTCAAGACATGAGCTCTTTTTTATCAAAAGAACTCTTGACTCCATGATACCCGGGAACACAATATTCATCTTCAGAGAACTTGTTGTTGTTATCTCTTCATATAGCGGCATAATAGGTGACATAGAAAATAACGATGAACTTCTAAAAAATGTATCGGATGTAGGAATAAGCCCGGAGTTTAATTCGGCTTCTCTTTTCCCTCAGAGTTTCCAATATGCTCAGGAGGCATATCGTATAGGGAAACAAATTGGAAATCCGTCTAAAGTACACAGATATGAAGACTACAGATTTTACCATCTTCTTAACCATGTATCGGATATAAGCCTTTTGCAGTCCTATATACATCCCGCTCTATATAAGCTTCACCGTTATGACCTTGAGCACGACTCAGATCTTGTTGAAACCTTAAAGGTCTTTCTGAGCCTGTCCTGCTCCATAAAGGATACTGCAGATGCACTATTCCTACATAGAAACACCATGAATTACAGGATGACCAAGATTACAGAAATTACAGACATTGATCTAAACGACGCAGCAACTGTGTTCAGGCTTCAATGCTCATATCAGATCAATGGGATTCTACACTTATTATGATAGTAACTTTTATGATATGAACTACCACCACCGACTCTGCGTCGGAAGAGGTTTCTGTTATGCCGCAGAGCGGCATGAACCTTTGGGATGCTTAGTGCATCCCAAAGAACAGGGCATGTCCACTATGCCTCTATCCCATTGGGTTACCTTTGGGAATACTTTTCTTAAGATATTTGCAGCTCCGTTTATGTCTGCATTTGTTATTGTCCCATCGTAGTGCCTGTAGAGTCCACGCTTTATCCTTTTTCCCGAAAAAACATAGTCAG
>NZ_AUJZ01000037.1:0-9061 GCF_000424485.1 Butyrivibrio sp. WCD2001
CTTTCTTTATGTGTCCACCGCTTCCTTCCAGGGCAAGAAAGGTGGACATATGAAATTAAAGATCCGTTATGAGAACGAGATGCAGACAATCGAACTTGATTCTGAGGCTACACAGGAGTTGTGGATTAGCCTGTCGCTTGAGGGTGATGACCTTTCTGAAGAAGAGAAGGAAGAAAAAATTCAGAAAGAGTGGGATGAGAAGTTCAATAAGCCAGATTACAACAACTGGCACAAGGAGACTCGCCATATTGATGGCACTCCAAAGCGTAAACGCTTTGATGGAAAGCGTGGATATATTCAGGGAGATCCAGATGATACTGGGTTCGACATCTTGGAATATCTCTGTATAACCGAAGGTATTGAAATTGAGGAAGATTGTTCTGAAATAACAGATCCGTATACGTGGGTAAGGCAAGTTCTTTCAAAGAAACCTGAGTGGGTGGATGCCTTTATTGCTGTCCGTATTAATGGTGAGTCAATACGCAGTTATGCGGCAAGAATAGGCGCAGATGAGAACAATATAACACAGAAACTAAAGAGAGCTGAGAAAAAATTGAAGGAGAATTTCAAAAAACGTCAGATTTAATCATCTGCCGAGGCTACCACTTAGAGGGTTGCCTCGGAATTTTTTTGAAAGGAGATTGCTATGAAGAACAATGAAAAGTACAGACCTCTTGTGTATGTTTCCAGTGCCTATGCGGGTGATGTGACAGCTAACACATTTAATGCAAGACGATATTGCAGATTTGCTCTTGAACAGGGGCAGATACCACTTGCGCCACATCTTATGTTTCCACAGTTTCTTAGTGACAATGATCCTGAGGACAGGGAACTTGCCATGTTCATGGACATTATCCTGCTTGGGAAGTGTGATGAACTCTGGGTTTTTGGAGACAGCATTTCTGAAGGAATGGCGGCTGAGATTGAAGTGGCCAAGAGGCGTAGACAGAAAATCCGTTTTTTTGACAGCGAGATGAGGGAGGTGTAGCTATGAATGGACTTAGGGCAATACAGACAGAGTACAAGGGATATCGTTTTCGTTCCCGCCTGGAAGCAAGATGGGCAGTTTTCTTTGATGATTGTGGTGTCAGCTGGGAGTACGAACCTGAAGGATATGATCTTGGAAATGGGTTATGTTACCTTCCTGACTTTTTGCTTCATGGTGTAACTGTCAATCATGGTTTATTCAAAAGAGATTGTGACATCTATGTAGAAGTTAAAGGTGTTATGGATGACATTGATGCAGAGAAGATAAACAGATTCTATAACGCAGGCTATCCTGATGAGAACCAGTTGGGAGTATCAAATACCGCAGTTT
Source organism: Butyrivibrio sp. WCD2001 (assembly GCF_000424485.1). Lineage (NCBI taxonomy): Bacteria > Bacillati > Bacillota > Clostridia > Lachnospirales > Lachnospiraceae > Butyrivibrio > Butyrivibrio sp. WCD2001. The sequence continues at coordinate 1,319 of NZ_AUJZ01000037.1, forward strand.
TAGTAGTGGGAAATATACCTGATGGCGAAAGCATGGATGACATTATCGATAGCCTGCAGAGAGTAGCTTATAACGATTGTGGTAATTATCCAAATTATTTTAACTTTGAGACTATCGATGGTGATTACTTTGCAGCTTACCCTGGTGTGGATAAGCGTGGCACATTCACATTGTTTGGTGATGATCTTAGCTACTTATGGAGTCTGGATGAAGCTAAGACGGAACATGCTTATCGCATTGCAAGGCAGGCGAGGTTTGAACATGGTGAGACACCAATAATCAGGAGGTATTGATGATGCGGGATTTATCTATAGCCTATGGAAACAGCCGACAGGCTAAGAAGTGGGTGAACAAAACTATAAAGTACGATGACCTTAAGGAAAGGCTTAAGGTCACCATACGTACCACGGAATCAGCTGAAGAGTATGCAAAGATGGGTAAGACTCAGAGGGATGCAGCCAAAGACCATGGGGGTTTTGTCGGCGGAACTCTTGCTGGAGGGCGCAGAAAGATTGATACGGTGCAGGCTCGTTCAATGATCACATTGGACGGCGACCGCATCGATGCTGAATTTCTTGATAACTATGAAGCAGATGTGCCTTATACGTCTGTCCTTTATTCAACTCATAGCCATACTCCAGAGAATCCAAGGGTAAGGCTTATATTTCCACTTACAAGGGACATCTCTTCAGAAGAGTTCGTTGCGGTATCAAGGTATCTTGCTCAGATGCTTGGAATGGATTTCTTTGATGAATGTTCATATCAGCCCAATCAGCTTATGTACTGGCCGTCCTCTCCGCAGAACGGCGTATTTGTGTATAAGGAAGTAGAAAAGAAGTGGCTTGATCCGGATGAGATTCTGAACGCACATCCTGAGTGGACAGATCCGACCATGCTCCCTACTTCATCACGTGAGAGCAAGGCTAATCAGATAACGCAGCAGAAGGTGCAGGATCCCCTTACAAAAGAGGGAGTGGTGGGCCTTTTCAACAGAGTTTATTATCCGATTTCGCTTGCCCTAGATACTTTCTTAAGTGATGTCTATGAAAGAACTGAGAACGGCAGCAGGTATCACCTTATAGAAGCAAGTAGTATTGCCGGAGTTGAGGTGATTGATGATAAGTTCGTATATTCCCATCATGCAAAGGATGCTGCTTATCTTAGGCTATGTAATGCCTTCGATATTGTCAGGATTCATAAGTTCGGAGATGTCGATGATAAGGAGTCCTTTAAGGAAATGTGCGAGTTTGCCATGCAGCAGGATGATGTGAAGCTGCTTGCAGCGAATGAAAAGCTTGCTGAAGCTGAGGCAGATTTCACGGACGATGATTGGAAAAAGCATCTTAAGTATCAGCCAAAGACAAGCATGCTCGAGAACAGTGTTTATAACCTGAACCTTATCCTTGCAAATGATCCAGATTTTGCCAACTTCGCTTATAACGAGATGGCAAACAGGATTCAGGTCACAGGGCCTCTTCCATGGGACAGACCGGAAGGAAACCAGTTCTGGAGGGATGCAGATACGGCTCAGCTTAAGTCAATCATTGATATCAGGTATCTTCCTTTTACAAGCAGAAACCATGATGTGGCATTTACGAAGATCGCTGATGACAGACATTTCCATCCAGTAAGGGATTATCTTAATGGACTTCCACAGTGGGATGGCATTGAGAGAGTAGAGGATGTGTTCATCAAGTATCTTAAGGCTGATGATACAGAGTATGTTCGTACAGTTACAAGAAAGACCTTTGCAGCAGCTGTTGCAAGGGTATATGTTCCGGGAATCAAGTTTGATTGTGTGCCGGTTCTTGATGGTGATCAGGGCATTGGTAAGTCAACCATAGTCAAAGACCTTGTCACACCGGATTATTACTCAGAGACACTTTCGCTTACGGATATGGATGACAAATCAGGTGCTGAAAAGCTTCAGGGGTTCTGGATTGTTGAGATTGGAGAACTTGCTGGCATGAAGAAAGCTGATATTGAGAAGGTCAAGGCTTTCCTTTCAACATCAGATGATAAGTACCGCCCTTCATACGGAAAAGTGGTAGAGAGCCATCCAAGACAGTGCATAATCATAGCTACTGTCAACGGAGAACGTGGATATCTGCGTGATATCACGGGCAACAGAAGATTCTGGATCATAAAGGTTCATCAGAAGAAGCAGAAGAAAACGTGGAACTTTGACGAACACTTCAGGGAACAGTTCTGGGCTGAGGCTAAGGAAATATGGAAGTCAGGTGAGAAGCTGTTCTTGGAAGGTGATGTCCTTGAAGAAGCGGAGAAGGCGCAGCTTGGTGCTATGGAGGCAGATGAGCGTGTCGGAATGATAGAAGAGTACCTTGATGCGGAACTACCTGATGATTGGGACAAGATGGATCTCTTTGCGAGAAGGAATTATATGAACGGCACAGAGTTCGGAAAGCCTGAGCATAATGGCAAGACCAAAAGGACAGAGGTCAGCAATGCTGAGATATGGTGTGAGTGCTTTGGAAAGAGTCTTCAGGAACTCAAACCATCTGACAGTTATGTTATTGCTGCCATGATGTCGCAGATTCCCGGATGGGAACGCACCAGTACAATCAGGCGGCAGCCTATATACGGCAGACAGCGAATTTACCAGAAAACTAACTAAGGAGGTGACACACACAACACAACTTTTTCCCTTATATTCAATCGAGTTTTTCTAAAAGTCATAGGTAAAAACATGTGCACACACGCGCGTAAAGAATATAAGGGAGAGGTTGTGATTTTGTGTCTCTTGTGACAGATGAGAGAAAAATATGTTGAGAGAAGATTAGTGGAAGAAGTCAAGAAAGCTGGAGGTTTAGCCCCTAAGTTCGTTAGTCCAGGTTTAAATGGTGTGCCAGACCGGTTAGTACTTTTTCCGGGAGGACATATGGCTTTTGTAGAACTTAAGGCACCAGGAGAAGTGATGAGACCACTACAGATAAGAAGAAAGAAGCAACTGGAGAGTCTAGGCTTTCATGTATACTGCGTAGACCATCCATCACAGATAGGAGGAGTCATTGATGAGATACGAGCCACATGAATATCAGAAATATGCAACTGACTTCATACTAACGCATCCAATAGCTGCAGTATTCTTGGACTTAGGTCTTGGTAAGAGTGTGATATCCTTGTCAGCTATCTTTGACCTTTGTCTTGATCAGTTCCTTATAAGGAAAGTGCTTGTAATTGCACCGCTGCGAGTTGCGAGGGATACTTGGCCTTCGGAGATAGAAAAGTGGGACTTTCTTAAAGGACTTAAGTATTCTGTAGCGGTGGGTTCTGAAGCAGAACGTAGGAGAGCATTTGAAGAGGCAGCAGATGTCTACATCATAAACCGCGAGAATGTTGATTGGCTTGTAAACAAGAGCATGATACCTTTCGACTTCCAGATGATAGTGATTGATGAGTTATCAAGCTTTAAATCAAATCAGGCAAAGCGTTTTAAGAGTCTTTTGAAAGTAAGACCTTTTGTAAAAAGGATAGTCGGTCTTACAGGAACACCTAGCTGCAACGGACTCATGGATCTGTGGGCAGAGTTCAGAGTACTTGATATGGGTGAGAGGCTTGGAAGATATATTACAAGGTTCAGGGATTGTTATTTTTCACCAGACCAGAGAAATGGACAGATTGTTTATTCTTATAAGCTTCGACCTGGAGCAGAAGAAGCAATCTATCAGAAGATTGGTGACATAACCATATCGATGAAGTCATGTGACTATCTTAACCTTCCTGAGTGCATCATCAATGAAGTATATGTAACGATGGATGAGAAAGAGATGGCCATATATAAAAAGTTCAGGGATGACATGGTAGCTGATGTAAAAGGCAAGGAAATAGATGCTGTTAATGCAGCGGTTCTTTCCGGTAAGCTTCTACAGATGGCAAGTGGCTTTATATATGATGATGAGAACAACAGCATAGCTATCCATGATAAGAAGCTTGATGCACTTGAAGACCTTATTGAACAGGCTAATGGTAAGAATGTTCTTGTAGCATATTGGTTCAAACATGATGCTGAAAGGATTAGGGAAAGGTTCAAGGTTAGAGAAATCAACACTTCGGCAGACATAAAGGATTGGAATGAGGGCAAAGTACCAATAGCAATCATACAACCTATGTCAGCCTCCCACGGATTAAACCTGCAATCAGGAGGCTCGGTACTCATATGGTATGGACTTACATGGAGTCTTGAACTTTATCAGCAGACTAATGCGAGATTACATAGGCAGGGGCAGAAAGATACGGTTGTCATCCATCATATAGTCGCAAAGGATACGATTGATGAGCAGGTCATGACAGCCTTACGCAAAAAAGAAAAGACTCAGGATGCTTTGATAAATGCAGTTAAAGCAAATCTGAAAACATAACAAAGGGGAGGAGATTCAGCATGACACCAAAGGATTACTTACATCAGGCTTATCGTTTGGATCAGAAGATTAGTAGTGATCTGGAAGAAGTTGCAGCACTTCATGAAATGACTTCAAGTGTTACAACCCCACAGCTTTCAGAAAGGGTTCAGACTTCTAAGAAGAATGATGCAGCCTTTGTTAGGACAATGGAGCAGATAATAGAGTTAGAAGAACGTATCAACAGGGAGATTGAACTGTTGATGAAGCTGAAAAGAGAAATCCGGGACATCATATCTTCAGTTAAGGATACCGATGAGAGAATGGTTCTGAAGTATAGATATGTACATAACTATACCTGGGAACAGATTGGAACAGAACTGAATGCAGATGCAAGGACAGTTCGAAGGTGGCATGGGAATGCTCTTCAGCATGTAATTCTACCGGATAATCCTATTACAATATAAAAACGCCCAAAATGTCCTACTTTGTCCGCTTTTGTCCAGAGATGTCCAAGGGCATATTGTGCTATTATAGAATCAGAAAAAATGTGAAGCCTCACAGGATAATGACCTGTGGGGCTTTCTTTATGGAGGAAATACGATGCCACGAAAACCAAGACGAGGCTGTGCATGGAATGGCTGTCCGAGACTTGCTGAAGAAGGTGGACAGTATTGTGAGGAACATAAAAAGATAGCAGGAAGACGTTATGAAAAGTATGAAAGAGATCCTGCTACTAAACAACGGTATGGAAGAAGCTGGCAAAAGATCAGAGATATCTATGCTAAAGCACATCCATACTGTGAACTGTGTTATGAGAAAGGATTTATGGTTCCGATGGAACATGTACATCATAAGAAGCCTCTTGCTGAAGGTGGTACAAACGATTTTGACAACCTTCAATCTCTATGTAAGTCCTGCCACTCACGTATACATAGTGAGCATGGTGTGAAACATAGGTAGGGAGGGGCGGTATGAATCCTGAAAACCCAGTAAGCGTGGGAACGGGCCGGGGCTTCATACATAAAAATTGGAATTCAAACGGGGTATTAAAGATTTTGAAAAATCAAAGGAGAAAATATGGCTAAAGACGGAACAGCCAGAGGAGGAGCCAGAGTTGGCGCGGGTAGAAAGCCAAAGGCTTTAGCTGAGAAAGTCACGCAGGGAGGTACAGGGCCTGTACTTGTTTTTCCTGAAGCTGCTGATTTCAAAGGTGAAAATGTTCCTCCTGTAAAAGACTTTCTTAAGGCTGATCAGAAAAGCGGAGTAAAGCTTTGTGCAGAAGATGTCTTTAGAAGCACATATCTGTGGCTGAAGGAAAGAGGCTGTGACAGATTTGTAAATACTCAATTGATAGAACAGTATGCAATGTCTGTATCAAGGTGGGTACAGTGTGAGACCATGATTTCGGAGTATGGTTTCTTGGGCAAGCATCCTACAACGGGTGCAGCTATTACTAGTCCTTATGTGGTGATGAGCCAATCTTATCTAAAACAGGTGAATCAGTGCTGGTATCAGATTTATCAGATTGTAAAAGACAATTGCTCTGTAGAATATGGCGGTGCTAATCCGCATGATGACCTTATGGAACATCTGCTGATGGCTAAGAAAGGGTAACTAAAATGAAATACATTAAAAGGAAACTTAAGGATATTCATCCTTATGAGAATAATCCAAGGATAAACGATGATGCGGTGGATGATGTTGCCGAGAGTATTAAACAATGCTCATATATCTCACCTATCATTGTAGATGAAGATGGTGTGATTCTTGCAGGTCATACGCGCTATAAGGCACTTACAAAGCTTGGATATAAAGAGTGTGATGTGATTGTTGCAAGTGGTTTATCTGAGGAACAGAAAAAGAAATATAGGCTTTACGATAATAAGACAGCAGAGTTTGCTTACTGGGATCAGAAGAAATTATCAGAAGAACTGTCTGATGTGGACTTTCAGGGATATGATTTCGGTCAGCCGGCTAGATCAGCTGATGAAGAAAATAAGAACGGTACAGAGAAGAAAGCAAAGACCTGTCCGTGTTGTGGGGAGGTGTTTGAAGTATGAAGCTAGAGGCTTTGAAGATTGATGAGATTATTCCATATGAGAACAATCCAAGAAAGAATGATGATGCAGTAAATGTAGTAGCTGAAAGTATTAAACAGTGCACCTACATTACTCCTATAGTTGTTGATGAAGAAAAGGTCATCCTTGCAGGCCATACACGTTATAAGGCGTTGAAATCACTTGGTTATGAAGAAGTGCCTTGCCTTATGTGTGATGGACTTACAGAGGAGCAGAAAAAGAAATACAGATACCTGGATAACAAAACAGGTGAGAAAGCAACATGGGATCTGATGAAATTGGAAGTTGAACTTGAAGGCGTAGACCTTGAAGGATTTGATTTCTTTGGTATGGCTGAAGATCTCACAGTGGAGACCGGAGCGGAAAGAACTGCAACAGGTTCTACCGAGTATGATACGGAGGCTTTTGGTGATGAAGAGTTCAAATATGAATGCCCAGCGTGTGGCTTTAAGTTCAACTGATTTTCCATGGAAATGGAGATTGGAAGATTTAGCTACAAGACCTAAGAATGGATGCAGTGTTTTTTCCTGCTTCAGTTGCGGCGGTGGTTCATCTATGGGATACAAGCTTGCAGGGTATCAGGTGCTTGGTAACTGTGAGATAGATCCTGATATGATGAATCTATATAAAACGAATCATCATCCAAAGTTCAGTTATCTCATGGATATAAGGGATTTTGTGAAGATACCTGATGAAGAAATTCAAGATGAACTTAAAAACCTTGATGTTTTAGATGGTTCACCACCTTGCTCTGTATTTTCAATGGCGGGAAGTAGAGAAAATGGTTGGAATGTAGAAAAGACCTTTAGAGAGGGACAGGCAAAGCAGAGGCTTGATGACCTGTTCCTCTATTTTATTGAAGTAGCAAAGAAACTAAAGCCTAAGGTGGTCATAGCGGAGAATGTAAAGGGACTTATAACAGGTAATGCCAAAGGATGGGTAAACCTTATAGTAAAGGCCTTTAATGATGCAGGATATGATGTACAGATTTTCCTGTTAAATGCATCACGTATGGGAGTACCGCAGAAGAGGGAGAGAGTTTTCTTTATTGCTCATAGGAAAGATCTTAACTACAAAAAACTGGTGATGAACTTTGATACAAAGCCTATACCATTTGAAAAAGTCAGAGAACCCTATGGTAAGGCTTTCTCTGGAGACAATATGGCATCCAAGCTTATGAAGTATAGGATTCCATCAGACAGATGTCTTCAAGATATAAACAAGCGAGTAAGAAAGACGGGGAGCGGTTTTACTTCGCCTATAAATCATGATGATGAACCAGTGCAGACTATCACGGCGGGAGG
>NZ_AUJZ01000038.1:0-8586 GCF_000424485.1 Butyrivibrio sp. WCD2001
TATTGCTTTCGTATGTGTGATGGCCTTCTTATGACAGATAAGGATATCATCAACTGTCAGACTTTTCCGCAGGACTTTGATTTCATGAATCAGAATGTTCAGTATGTATGCGGAATGAGTGTTCCACCGGTGATGATGGCAAAAATATCGGAGCAGGTGTATTTACAATGGCTAAGAAATTGAAATATGTCCCTTCGCCCTTCATGGCAAAGGATTCTCACTATGATAAAGAAGCTGCTGACTATGCCATGAATTTCATACAGTGCCTTTGCCACACTAAAGGTACATGGGCTGGAAAGCCTTTTGAACTGATTCCGTGGCAGGAACAGATTGTCAGGGATGTATTTGGAATAATAAAACCAAATGGTTATCGACAATTTAATACAGCATATATCGAAATTCCGAAGAAACAGGGCAAGAGCGAGATGGCAGCCGCAGTTGCGCTACTTTTGACCTGTGGTGATGGAGAAGAACGTGCGGAAGTGTACGGATGTGCAGCTGATAGGCAGCAGGCTTCTATTGTATTTGAAGTAGCTGCTGACATGATAAGAATGTGTCCAGCACTTAATAAGAGATGCAAGATATTATCTGCATCAAAGAGGATTATTTATCTTCCAACTAACAGCTTTTATCAGGTTTTATCTGCTGAAGCGTATTCAAAGCATGGATTCAATATACATGGAGTGGTGTTCGATGAGTTACATACTCAGCCGAACAGGAAGCTTTTTGATGTAATGACAAAAGGATCTGGAGATGCAAGGATGCAGCCTCTATATTTCCTTATCACGACAGCCGGCACTGATACAAGGTCAATCTGTTATGAGACACATCAGAAGGCTAAGGATATCCTGGAAGGAAGAAAAATTGATCCTACGTTTTATCCTGTAATCTACGGGGCAGATGAAGATGATGATTGGACAGATCCTAAGGTTTGGAAGAAAGCTAACCCATCACTTGGGATTACAGTGGGTATTGATAAAGTGAAAGCTGCTTGTGAGAGTGCAAAACAGAATCCTGGGGAAGAAAACTCCTTCAGACAATTAAGACTGAACCAGTGGGTTAAGCAGGCTACAAGGTGGATGAGTATGCAGGTGTGGGATGCTTGTGCTTTTCCTATTGATGAGGAAGAACTTGAAGGAAGAGTCTGTTATGGAGGTTTAGACCTTTCATCGACTACAGACTTAACTTCATTCTGTTTGGTATTCCCACCTGAAGATGAGGATGGTAAGTACATAGTACTTCCATACTTTTGGGTACCTGAAGAAACATTAGACCTTCGTGTAAAACGTGATCATGTACCTTATGATGTATGGGAAAAACAAGGCTTTATACAAACAACTGAAGGCAATGTCATTCATTACGGATTCATTGAGAAGTTTATTGAGGCATTGGGAGAACGATTCAATATCCGTGAGATTGGGTATGACCGTTGGGGAGCAACTCAGATTTCTCAGGATCTTGAAGGATGCGGATTCACAGTAATACCGATGGGACAGGGATTTGCTTCAATGAGTCCTCCTACGAAAGAACTTATGAACCTTACTTTGCAGAAGCGTATAGCTCATGCAGGGCATCCTGTTCTTAGATGGAATATGGATAATATTTATATCAGGACAGATCCTGCAGGTAATATCAAAGCTGATAAGGCAAAATCAACTGAAAAGATTGATGGAGCCATTGCTATGATAATGGCTTTGGATAGGGCTATAAGATGCGGTAATGATACAAGTGAAAGTGTTTATGATACAAGAGGTATTATTTCATTTTAAGAGCTGACGCAACATGCTATACTTAGAATATTATAAGTTGTTGAGGTGATTGTATGGACTCTTTAAATGAGATAAGAAAGAAAATCCCTATGCCTACACATTGTCCTTTTTGCGGTGAATTGCTCACTCCAGACAATGCTGAACTAGATCATATAATACCACCAAGATTAGGTGGAAAAACTGAAGAAAAGAACATGAGATATCTGTGCAGAGAATGTAATAGGAGAAAAGCAAACAAATATAATGTGATTTTTGAATACTATTACCGGCTTATGCAGAACAAAGGAATGACGGATGAATCATTAGGTAAGAAAATTGACTACGCCCTGAGAGATATGTCAGTTGAAGATATGGATAATCTTGAGAAGAGACTTGAGAGTAAGGATCCTTCATTTAAGAGATTATTTGCATATTACAAGGCTTTATCTTCATATTTTAATAAAGATTTACCACAGGAAGCACAGCCTCAGAATGATGAGATTGCAGAAAAGATGGCTTCAGTTATTAAGGCCTATGACAACTATGACATAGACTCTGAGGAACGAGTAGAAATCAACGGAAATATCTTTAAGTATAAAAAGGACTTTCCTATCGATCAGTATAAAGAAATTCTGGCTGAGTATGGAGAAGAGGAACAGGATGAAGTGTATTCTGTTTATTTGGACGAAGAAGGAAGGCTGGTGGTTTACTGATGAATTACGGAAAAGGAACGATAATCTTTGTTCGTAGGACAAAGTTTGCTGATAATGGGCAATATGATAACAGAGCAGGACATCCGAGCATGCTCCCTATAGCATCAGATGATGTTTCAGGCGATACATATTATCTGATGCTTACAAGTAATGTTTCTAAGATAAATGCATATCCAGATAAATACTATGATTTATCAGATGTATGGCAAGATATTCCATTGGAGCGACCATCACTAATAAACCTTCAGTATATATACAAAGGAAGGGTTGAGGGAGGAAAACTTGGTGGTTTATGGCCTCAGCTTTATAAGGATGTTATAAGAGAGTTGAAACGATATCAGAATGAGCATCCATGTGAGTGTTATGAAGAACTAAAAGGAAAAATATAAATGTTTTTAAGGCATCGCTTCGGCGGTGCTTTTTTCGTGCAGTGAAAGGTGGCCGGTATGATCATTCTTTCAATTATCGGATTCCTGCTCATCCGGGAAGCCATAAATCAAATGGAGGATATATGAGCATTTTTAATGGAATATTTAAATCAAGAGCACCAACAAATAGAACTGCAGGCTCAGCCTATGGATTTTTCATGGGTTCATCTGCTGCAGGGAAGAGGGTAAATGAAAGAACGGCCATGCAGACATCAGCAGTTTATGCCTGCGTAAGAGTGATTTCAGAATCTGTTGCGAGTCTTCCACTTCACCTTTACAGGTATACGGATGGTGGGGGAAAAGAAAAAGCTATAGCTCATCCCTTATATCATCTTTTGCATGATGAACCCAATCCAGAAATGACTGCATATTCGTTCTTTGAAGTCGCCCTCACGCACATGTTGCTTTATGGAAACTTTTATTCTCAAATAATTCGCAATGGGAAAGGTGAAGTAATCGCGCTCTACCCTCTGATGCCGGATAGGATGACTGTAGACAGGGATGATAAGGGACACCTTTACTATGAATACCAGCTTACAAGTGATGATCCGGTAAAGAAAAAAGAGTCCACGGTAGTGCTTAAGCCAGAGGACGTACTTCACGTACCAGGGTTATCCTTTGACGGGCTTGTAGGTTATAGTCCTATTGCTATGGCTAGAAATGCTATAGGACTTGGCATAGCAGCTGAAGAGTATGGCAGTAAGTTCTATGCTAACGGGGCAGCTCCGAGCGGTGTCCTTGAACATCCTGGAACACTTAAGGATCCATCAAAGGTAAGGGAGAGCTGGACACAGACATTTGGTGGAAGCTCGAACTCCAACAAAGTCGCTGTACTTGAGGAAGGCATGAAGTATACGCCTATATCCATTAACCCTGCGGAAGCTCAGTTCCTAGATACAAGGAAGTTTCAAGTGACAGAAATCTGCAGAATATTCAGGGTACCACCTCATATGGTTGCTGACCTTGATAAGTCGAGCTTCTCAAATATAGAGCAGCAGAGCCTTGAATATGTCCAGTATACACTCAGACCTTGGCTTACAAGGTTGGAACAGGCTATGAGCAGAAGACTCTTTTCACAAGAAGAAAAGAAGTCTTATTTTTTTAGGTTCAATGTAGATGGTCTGCTCCGAGGAGATTATCAGTCGAGAATGAATGGCTATGCCGTAGCAAGGCAGAACGGTTGGATGAGCGCAAATGACATAAGAGAGTTAGAGGATTTAGACCTAATTCCAGAAGAGCAGGGAGGAGATTTATATCTCATCAATGGAAACATGACAAAGCTTGAGGATGCAGGTTTATTTGCAGATAAGGGAAAGGAGGAATCCGATGAAGAACAGGAAGTTCTGGAACTGGACGAGTCGGAAGACAAAGGATCAGGAAGGAAACGAAAATACCGAGAGGGTGCTTAGTTTAAATGGAACAATAGCAGAAGAGAGCTGGTATGACGATGACGTTACACCAGCTCTTTTTCGTGATGAGTTAAATGCTGGTGATGGAGACGTGACTGTGTGGATCAATTCACCAGGAGGCGACTGTATAGCTGCAGCTCAGATCTATAATATGCTCACGCAATATCCGGGGAAGGTTACAGTCAAGATTGATGGTCTTGCTGCATCAGCTGCATCAGTCATAGCGATGGCTGGTGACACTGTTTATATGTCTCCGGTATCTATGCTGATGATTCATAACCCGGCGACCATGGCATTTGGTGACTATGCAGAAATGCAGAAAGCCATAGATATGCTTGAGCAGGTCAAGGAATCAATCATCAATGCCTATGTCTTAAAGACAGGACAGAGCAGAGCAAAACTAAGTCATCTGATGGATGCCGAAACATGGATGGACGCAAACAAAGCTGTAGAGCTAGGTTTTGCAGATGAAATCATAAAGAAAGGTACTCAGGATGAAGAGCATCCGGAAGTATCAATGCTTTTCTCACGTAAGGCTGTTGATAATGCCTTAATGAACAAGGTTTCAGCCAAGTTTGAAAAAGAAAAACAGCCTGTCGCTCAGCAGGCAGAAATACCCAATATGGAAACGGATAAGGGACGCTCAGTTAAGGATATTAACGAGCGTCTTTCTATCATCAAAAGATTAATATAATGGAGGAAAAATACTATGAGATTACAGCAGCTTATTGATAAGAGAGCAAAGGTATGGGAACAGGCAAAGGAGTTTGTGGATACCCATCAGAAAGAAAATGGAACACTATCTGCAGAGGATACTGCAGCCTACGAAAAAATGGAGGCTGAGATCACAGATCTTACAGCAGCGATTGACCGCGAAAGAAGGGCAGAGGAAAGAGAAGCAGAATTAAACAGACCTGTTAACACACCTCTTACCGCAAAGCCCGGTAAGGCAAATTCAGAAGGGGACGAGAAAACAGGTAGAGCATCAGATGAGTACAGAAAGGCAATGTTAAATGCCCTCCGCACTAACTTCCGACAGGTTTCCAATGTACTTCAGGAAGGTGTGGATACAGATGGTGGATATCTTGTTCCGGAGGAGTACGACAAAAGAATTATCGATGTGCTTACTGAAGAGAACATTTTCAGAGGACTTGCAACTACAATCACGACATCCGGAGAGCACAAGATCAACATCGCAGCAACAAAACCTGCGGCAGCATGGATTGACGAGGGAGAGCAGCTCACATTCGGTGATGCTACATTCGACCAGACAATCCTTGATGCACATAAGCTCCATGTAGCTATCAAGGTTACAGAAGAGCTCCTTTACGACAACGCCTTTGGTCTTGAGAACTACATCATCACTCAGTTTGGCAAGGCTCTTGGAAATGCTGAAGAGGATGCATTCCTTAATGGCGATGGTACAGGAAAGCCCACAGGTATTTTTCATGCTACAAAGGGCGGTCAGGTGTATGGTACTACAGCTACACAGGATAAGGTTGCAGCAGATGAGCTTATAGGTCTCATCTATGGACTTAAGCGCCCGTATAGAAAGAAGGCATCTTTCATTCTTAATGATAAAACGATTTCTCAGATCAGAACATTGAAGGATAATAACGGAGCATATATCTGGCAGCCTTCATACCAGGCTGGTGAGCCTGACAAGATCCTTGGCTATTCACTTCATACCTCTGCATATGCACCGACAAATGCTGTAGCCTTTGGAGACTACAGTTACTATAACATCGGTGACAGAGGTTCCAGATCTTTCTCAGTTCTTAAGGAACTGTTTGCCGGAAATGGCATGATCGGATATGTCGCTAAGGAGAGGGTTGATGGAAAACTCATTCTTCCCGAGGCAGTCCAGATTCTTAAGATCAAAGCTAAGTCTGGAGCTGCAGGCTGATAATTGTTTTGGGGGCTGCTTTTTATCGGCAGCCCTTTTTATGAAAGGCGGTAAAAATGATCATATCCGTTGAAGAGGCAAAGGGTTATCTGAGGGTAGAGCATGATGAGGATGACTCCCTCATTGAAAGCTTTATACTGTCTGCCCAACAGCTCTGTATGGACATATTAAGAACGGATGACCTTTCTGTTCTGGAAGATGACAGGAATGCCAAAGTAGCTCTTCTTTACTGCGTGGCTTACTTCTATGAGCATAGGGAGGAGACAAATTATCGCACAGTGACTTTGTCATTACGGGCTCTTTTATCAGGAAACAGGAAGGCTGAGTTTTAATGAATATCTCTAATTTAAATGAACGGATCTTAATACAAAAGAGCGATGTTTCATCTGATGAAATAGGTAATCAGGTGGAGGTATGGAAAGATTATTATTCATGCCGTGCATATTGCAGCGATAACCCACAAGGTGGCAGCAATGGAGATGAGAGCAGTATGTCATTTGAAACCTTAGCGCATCCGATAATTACATTTTCTGTGCGGTACAGTAAAAAGGCATCTTCGGTTGATTCTGAGAATTTCAGGATAGTTTTTCAGGATGAAGTGTACGAGATAGTTTCGGTAGACCACATGAATTACATGAAAAAACTTATCAAATATCGATGCAGGAGGCAGAGGAATGGGAAACTTCGTGAGGATTGATCAGCTGGCCGGTGAAATAGTTAAAGGACTGAAAGAATATGAAAGGCTGACAACGGATGATATGAAAAAGGCTGTTAAAAAGGCTGGCCAGACGGCAAGAAAACAGATATCTGCTACAGCACCGAAAAACACAGGGATTTATTCCAAAAGCTGGGCTGTAAAAACTACTAAGGAGTTTTCAGATTCAATAGAGGTTACGGTCCATTCAAGAAATAGGTATCGTATAGCTCATCTTCTTGAAAACGGCCATGCAAAACGAGGTGGCGGACGTGTGGCTGCAAGACCACATATAAAAAAGGCAGAAGAAACTGCAGTCAAACAACTTGAAAAGGATATAAAGGACGCACTTGGAGGATAAAAATGGATGCAATTGTCGTGTTACTAAGAAAACTGAAACTGCCTTTTGCGTATGACCACTTTGCAGAAGGGAAAGGACCGGATCCGCCATTCGTAATTTATAGATGTGCGGGAACAGACAACTTTCCTGCGGATGACCGGGTATATTTTCCGGTGGAAGATATTGTTATAGAACTATACACTGACAAAAAAGAGCCGGCTACAGAAAAGAAGCTTGAGAAGCTTTTAACTGATGCGGGCATTTTTTATGAAAAGTCTGAGATATACATAACTACTGAAAAGCTTTATGAAGTCACCTACTCATTTGAGCAGGGAAAGGATTAAGGAGGACAGATATGGGAAATAAGGTGAAGTTCGGCTTAAAGAACGTTTTTTATGCCATAGCAACTATAGCTGATGATAATTCAGCAACATATGCATCACCTGTAAGATGGCCTGGGGCAGTGAATCTTTCAATGGATCCTGCAGGAGAACAGACTAAGTTTTTTGCAGATGATGTGAGCTTTTATACAACTGTCGGTAATGCCGGTTATACAGGTTCCTTTGAAAGCGCATTAGTTCCTGACTCATTCAGGAAAGACGTGCTTGGAGAAATTGAAGATGGGAATGGCGTGCTTATAGAGGACTCAGATGCCACTCCGGTGCACTTTGCACTTATCTTTGAGTTCACGGGTGATGCATCACAGGTAAAGCACGTGCTTTATAACTGTACAGCTGCAAGACCTTCTGTCGGATCAAAGACCAGGGAAGAGTCTGTTGATGTTCAGACAGAATCAATAGACCTTACGTCATCGGCTATTTATGATAAGACGCTGCAGAAGAACATCATCAAAGCTAAGTGTGGCGATAAAGCATCGAAGGCATATGCCGGATGGAATGCGGAAGTATATCTTCCCGCAGCAATTACTGAAGGAGGCAAGGGCAAGTCATGAGAAAAACAGTAAAAGTCGGTGATATGGTAGTGGAGTTTTGCGCTAATGGTGCGACTCCACTTAGATATAAGCAGGTCTTTCACAAGGACCTTTTAAAATTCTTTGATAATGCTTCAAAGGAAGGCGTGGATGATGCCTTTGCTACAGAGACAGTAATGGAACTTTCATTCATTATGGCAATGCAGGCAAAGGGCGGTGACCTTTCAAAGCTCACAGAAGAGGAGTATTACGAGTGGCTCTCACAGTTTGAAGCAAATGATATTCCTCAGAATGCATCGGATATCATCGATGTATATATGGGTAATACCAAAACAGAATCAGAACTAAAAAAAGAGAGCGCCCCACAAGCAGATGCATGAATACTGCAATCTACCTTCTTAGGGTAGTACAGATGGG
>NZ_AUJZ01000039.1:0-8372 GCF_000424485.1 Butyrivibrio sp. WCD2001
GCTATTATCAACACATAGATAAACATCTATATAAGGAGAAGATTATGGCCAAATTAGACGAAGTGCTGATATGTAAGGCTCTTGGAGATCCCAACAGAATGGAAATAGTTAAGATGCTTTCTGATCAGGAGAAGTGCGGATGCAAGCTTCTTGAAAAGTTCGATATTACACAGCCGACTCTTTCTCATCACATGAAGATACTGGTAGATTCGGGACTGGTTAACGACAGAAAAGAAGGCAAGTGGCACTACTATTCAATAAACACGGACATCATGAAAGAATTCTGTGGATTTATTAAAACTCTCTGTAATGAAACTACCGGCAAATGCTGTAAGGGGAAAGCATGATGTGGAACTTTATTCAGACACAGATCCTGGGAATGAAGTGGCTGAACAATTTGGTCGGGGAACTCCTGTCTGCATTAGGATTGGATATAGATAGCAGGATAGGCTCCGGCATACACTTTTTTATCTATGATGTTATAAAGATCACGATCCTTCTTTGTTTGCTGATCTTTGTGATCTCATATATCCAGAGTTTCTTTCCACCGGAGCGTAGCAGGAAGATAATGGGCAGATTTCACGGAATCGGAGCAAATATCGTAGGAGCCTTGCTTGGAACCGTGACACCATTCTGCTCGTGCTCATCCATCCCAATATTTATGGGATTTACGAGTGCCGGATTACCGCTTGGAGTAACATTCTCTTTTTTGATCTCATCACCGATGGTGGATCTGGGGAGCCTCGTGCTGCTTATGAGCATCTTTGGGGCAAGGATAGCTATCGTTTATGTTGTGATGGGACTTATGATCGCTGTTGCAGGTGGTACATTGATCGAGAGACTTCATATGGAAGATCAGGTCGCGGATTTTATCAGGAATGCAAACAGCAGCGTTGAAATAGAAACTCCGAGCCTCCCTGTTAAAGAGCGTTTAATATACGCAAAGGACCAAGTAGTATCTACATTTAAGAAAGTGTTTCCATACATTCTGATAGGAGTCGGGATTGGGGCTGTGATACATAACTGGATTCCGGAAAGCTGGATCAGGGCAGTGCTTGGGGGAAGAAATCCCTTTGGAGTGATACTTGCAACAATCCTGGGTATTCCGATGTATGCTGATATCTTTGGTGTGATCCCTATAGCCGAGGCACTCTTGTACAAAGGAGCTTTGCTCGGTACGATCTTAAGCTTTATGATGGCAGTGACTACACTCAGTCTTCCGTCGCTCATTATGCTGAAGAAAGCTATCAAGCCAAAACTGTTAGGAACATTTATAGCCATCTGTACAGTGGGTATCATCATTGTCGGGTATGGTTTCAACTTATTTCAATATTTATTCATCTGAAGGAGGATATGGTCATGAATATCAAGGTATTAGGCGGAGGATGCAAAAGCTGTGAGGCTCTCCTTGCATCTGCAAAAGAAGCAGTAGCGAAAAAAGGGATCGATGCGGAGATAGAGTATATCACGGATATGGAAAAGATCATGGGTTTCGGAGTGATGAGTATGCCGGCTCTTATGATCGACGGAAAAGTTGTTTCAGCCGGAAAGGTTCTTAAGGCTAAGGAAGTTGAAAAATTCTTATAGGAGATGTCAGGGATATGGAGGAGAATATTATGCTTTTTGAAACGAAAAAGTGTACTAATCCTGATATTGTGAAAGAGCTTTTTGTTGAGTATTCGCATATCAAAGGGGCAGAAAGCTGTTTTGTTTCCTTTGATAAGGAATTGAATGATCTGCCTGGGTATTATTTAGGTGGAGCGATAATAGTAGGATATGAAGAAGATAAACCCATTGCCTGTGTTGCCATAAAGAAAATAAGCGACGAAACCTGTGAAGGAAAGCGTCTGTTTATCAGACCGGAATACAGAGGAAAAGGATATGCAAGGATAATGCTCAAAGCAATGACGGATAAGGCTTTTGAACTTGGGTTTAAGGAATTGATTTTCACAACGAAACCGGAAGTTATGAGAATTGGATATAGCCTATATAAACGTTTGGGATACGAAGAATTATCAGAGGAAAATGGTATTGTATCAATGAGGATAGATCTTAGCAAGGAATATCCATATGGGTGATTACTAATTGTCTTTGGAGGTAATATGGAAAGAGAACTGTTTATAAGGGACGCTGATCCCGAAGATGCTAATAAACTGGTGGAGATATATTCATATTATGTTCTGAATACCGCTGTTTCTTTTGAATATGAAGTTCCGTCAGTTGCAGATTTTGAAAACAGGATCAAGACAACAAAAGAAAAATATCCATATATGGTGTGCTTATTAAAAGACAGGATCGTCGGCTATGCGTATGCGGGACCATATAGTTCTAGAGAAGCTTATAACTGGACAGCAACAACATCTATCTATGTTGATAAGGATTATCGCAGACAGGGTATCGGTTCGTTGTTGTACAAAGAGCTGGAAAAAAGGCTTAAAGAACAGGACATAGTCAACTTGCTTGCAGGAGCCGCCTATAGTGATGAAGAGGATGAATATCTCACACATGACAGCTATAAGTTTCATATACGATCGGGATATACAAAAGTAGCTCACATGAAGACTATAGGTAAGAAATTTGACAGATGGTATGATCTGTTATGGATGCAGAAAAAACTATAGTAAGAGGAGTCAAGATCTATGACACACAAAGAAAAAGCAATGAAGATATTTTATGAAAAATTCAATTGCTCGCAGGCAGTTCTTGGAGCATACGCGGAAGATTATGGGCTGACGGTAGCTCAGGCTATGAAAGTGGCAGCATGTTTCAGCGGGGGCGTGAGAAAAGGTGAAGTGTGTGGTGCTGTATCCGGGGCAATCATGGTGATCGGGTTGAAATACGGAGACGGACCCGACTATAAAGCAACTGCTTATCCCAAGGCTGCTGAGTTTATGGAAAGATTCAAAGAAAAGAATGCTTCATATATCTGCAAGGATATACTTGGCTGTGACATATCCTCCGAAGCGGGGATGCTCTATGCCCGGGAGAATGGACTTTTTAAGGATATTTGTCCGAGAATGGTAGAATCCGCGGTTGATATTCTGGAAGATATGGAAATATAAGCAATTGGTACAGAGGAGAAATACGGAAGCATCTATCATAAGGGCTCTTATGCTAATATCGGTGAAGCTTATGCATTTCTTATGAAATATGCAGACCAGAACGGATATACAGTAGCAGGTCTTGCCAGAGAGTGTTATATTGACGGAATCTGGAATAAAGAATCTGAGGAAGAATGGCTGACTGAGATCCAGCTTCCGATTGAAGACGTTACAAAATGAATAGAAGATATTACGGATCTGAAGCTGCAGAACAGTCTCAAATTGTCGGTTATTTGGAGATCGTTGTGCAATAGTAAAGAGAATAATTCAAATTTGACAAGATAATTTATATTACACTTTATACTTGAAACAACTAACATTGTTAGTATAATATTAACTAACAATGTTAGTTGATTTTTATTAGGAGATGTTATGCCAAGAACAGGATTATCTAAAGAAGAAATAGTAGAAAAAGCTGCAGAACTGGCCAACGAAAAGGGGCTGTCTTACTTGTCGGTTACTACACTGTCAGAATATTTAGGAATCAAGAAGCCGTCATTGTACAACCACATGAAGACCATAGAAGATATGCACAGAAGTCTTATGATATATGGGTGGCAAACTGTATCGGAAGATGTTGTCAGAGGAATTGATTCTTCAGATGAAAAAGCAAATCTATTTGAGTACGGAAAAAAGTTCTATAAGTTTACAATGGAGAATCCTGGCGTATTTGAAGCGATGCTCTGGTATAACAAATACTCAGATGACACGCTGCTTTCTGCCACAGAAGGATTATATTCTTTTTTCTTCAAGCAGACAGATGGCTTAGGGATAGATCGTGAGATCGCTAATCACTTGCTTCGAACATACAGGGCTTTTCTTGAAGGTTTTATTATGCTTCAGATTCATAATTCCTTTGGGAATCCAATATCATTGAAAGAGAGCTTTGAGATATCACTGAATGTGATGATATCCGGGATGGATGGGTATAGAAATAAGAGGGGTAATAAAAAATGATTGAGTTCAGAAATGCTGAGGTGTCTGATGCAGAGTTGGTTGTAGATATATATAACGCTGCGTTTTTTGATGATTATGTAAAGTATGGTGAATGTCCGGCGTATGGAAGGACAAAAGAAGAGATGGAGCAGTCAATAATTGATTATCCCAAATTCATAATTCTTAATGAAAGTAAACCGGTTGGCGTCATTTCATGCAGGGAGCTGGAAGCGGGTAATTATGAAGTCGGATGTTTATGTGTAATTCCTGAGTTTCAGGGAAGAGGAATAGGAACGACTGCAATGCGATTTGCAATAACACATTATTCTGATTGGAAGACATTTACATTGGTAACACCTGTGGACAAAAGTCAAAACGTAAAATTCTATACAGAAAGATGCGGCTTTGATATCCAGTCTGAAGAAATGGATGGAAGTGTTAAAGTATACAGATTTATATTGAGGCGGATATGATGATAAAAGAAATATTTGGAAAAGTAAAAATATATAGGCTCCATTCGCGTGTTGATAACCGTGGATCTCTGGAATATGTTTTTGATGAAAACACTGCCTGTTTCAATGCCCGGGAGACAAGAATCTATAGCATGCCCAAAGAAGGAACTTTTTTTGGAATTCACTACAGAGAAGAGAGTAGCCCAATGACGAAGTTTGTGACAGTCATAAAAGGCAGAGGTA
This sequence comes from Butyrivibrio sp. WCD2001, assembly GCF_000424485.1. Lineage (NCBI taxonomy): Bacteria > Bacillati > Bacillota > Clostridia > Lachnospirales > Lachnospiraceae > Butyrivibrio > Butyrivibrio sp. WCD2001. The sequence goes on from NZ_AUJZ01000039.1 coordinate 4,733, forward strand.
TGGATTACGTTATTGATTTGAGAAAAGACTCCTCAACCTATCTTCAATGGGAGTCATTTGAACTGTCAGAAGAAAATGCACTGGCAGTAATGATTCCTGCAGGTTTTGGGCATGCTTTTATTTCATTGCAAAATGATACGATACAGCTTTATTCTGTGGACAGAAGTGGCAACGATGCTTATTCAAAACATATTAATTACATGGATTCCAAAATCGGTCTTAAACTGCCTGTACCCATTTCCGAAATCTCGGATTATGATTTAAGCGCTCCTTTTGTTTCAGAAAGGGGAGTTGTAGGAGAGTGATATGTTAATAGAAACTGATAGATTGATAATCAGAGATATAGCACTGACGGACGGAGAGACGTTCATTCATATGGCTTCTGATGGGAGCCTTAATGATATAGGCTTTGACAAAGATTCTAGTTCCTGGATGGATGACTGGATTATAGAAGCGCAAAATCTGGCGCGAGAGGACAATCCTCGAAAATCTTATCTTGCTTATGTGATTGAAGATAAAAGAACAGGCTCGACTATCGGATCTGTCGGATGTTCATATTATGAGGATTTGCAGAAAGTGGGCGTTACTTATTTTATCGGAGCAGATTTTCGAAATAATGGATACGCTTCAGAAGCAACAAAGGCGTATATTTCTTATTTCTTCGAGCATTATGATGAAAATGAGATAATTGCCACTATACGTGAGGATAATGTCCCATCTTGGAAAACGATAGAAAGTGTAGGCTTTTCATTTACAGAGAAAAAAATGTACAAAGATCTCAACGATGCGAACGAAGTACTATATCGATTTTATTTGGCAAAAAGAAACGGAAGCATCAAATAATGTGTGAAGAGCGTAAGAGAAAAATGGATATTCATATTCAACTTGCAGATATGAAAAATATTGATAGCTGCATAGACATTTTGCAAAATTCTGATTTAGGAAGAGCGTATTTTAGCGATCATGAAAAGGCAACTAATATGCTTACATATGCAGTGGAACAAAAAAACGTATATGTTGCATTGGATGAAAATGAGAAATGCCTGGGGTTTATTTACTACATGACAAATGGTGTTTTTGGAAGCTACCCCTATCTTCATATTGTTGCAGTAAAGGAAGAATACAGGAATTATGGTATCGGTAAGCAGCTGATGAAGTTTTTTGAGGATAATGCTTCCGATTCTTCTTCAGCAAAATATTTCTTAACTGTAGATGATTTTAACCCGGGAGCGAAGATATTATATGAAAATCTGGGGTATAAGTGTGTTGGAGAACTACCTGATTTTTATAAAAATGGGATTAACTGCTATCTGATGATGAAAAGAAGAGGGTAAAGATATGAGCCTACAATTTGTAAAAGCAAGCACTTCTGATGCTTTGACACTTAATGGAATATCTAAAAGAGCCTTTTATACCAAGCTGGGATATGTTGAAGTGAGTCGGGATAATGAATTCATTTATTATATTAAGAAATGTGAGTGATGAAAGGGGAATTATCATTTGATAAAAATCGAATTATTATCAGAGACAAATTTCTGTTTAGAATCATTAGATTCATATAACAGAAAACAGAATGTAAATAAAGTATATCGAAGAATAGACGGAGAATATGCATTAGTAGAATGCAAATATACCGAAGATTGGGACTTAAGCCAAAAGCGTTCTGTGGCAAAGCAAATAAGCAGTGATGACTATATTACATACATCGCATTAGAAAATGATAAAGTTGTTGGCTTTATTGGGCTATTAAAGAAACTAAACGGTCCTTACATGATTCTTGATATGATGCAGGTATCTTCTGAATGCAGAGGCCAAGGTGTTGGCAGACGATTATTTGAATTTGGAAAAGCGGAAGCAATAAAAGCTGGTGCACAGGCTCTGTACATATCTGCCTGTTCTTCTGAGGAGACGATTGCATTTTACAGAGCAATGGGAAGTGGTCTGGCAAGCGTTCCTATAAAAGAACTTGCTGAAAAGGAACCATATGACCTTCAGATGATATGTCCTGTAATAGACTGCGACAGATAATCGGAGATGAAACTGACAGAGAAGATGATTCGTTGGGCTGAAAGCAAACTTGGCAGCACGGAGTATGCAGGCTGGTGTCTTGCGTTTATCGAGGATAGATGATGGTGAGACAATTGCTTTTATTCATTACTTGCTTGTAGATCCTGAATATCAAGGAAGCCAACATTGTTATATCGAAAATTGAAAATAAGCAAGCTTTTACAATATTAAAAGAACTAAGCGAATGCTGATCAATAATATTCACGTTATCTAAATCAGTGCAGAAGAGACCATTTCATGTGTGGGGATTGGTCTCTTATTGCATTATAGGTATAGTAAAATTGATTTTTGTACATATTAAATCATTGGTGGGCAATAAAAATGATATGGATAATTATGCCAGTAGTTTTAATACTTATCATAATAATTGTACTCCCTCCAAGTTTGGACAGACTTCCTAAAGGACACAGTCTTAGCGAGAAGACAACACTGGAAATCGATGGAGCAAAGCTGGGGCTTATATTATTATCTGATAAGGAAGACAATCCTGTACTTTTAGTCTGTGGCGGAGGGCCGGGAATACCGCAATATCTCTTGGAAAGTCTCTATCCTTCCGTGCTACCCGAGTATTTTACTGTATGCTATTTTGACTACAGAGGGACAGGGCTGTCATTTGACGGCAGTACCGATCCGGACAGCATGACTAAGGACAGGTTTATAGATGATGTTTTACAGGTAACAAATTATCTAAAAGATAGGTTTAGTCAGGACAAAATTTATATAATGGGTCATTCGTTCGGAACATATATCGCGCTCAATGCCGTGAAACAGTTTCCGGAGAATTATATTGCATATTTTGCAATGTCTCAGATTTGTAATCAGCAGCAGTCGGAGCTGATAGCGTATGATTATATGCGAAAGTGTTACGAAGAACAGGGTAACAGCTCAATGGCTTCGAAGTTCGATGAATACAAAATAAAGGACTCAGAAGAGGATTACCGAAAATATACTAATTCCAGCCTCCGCGACGAGGCCATGCACTCTCTCGGAGTCGGAACAACATCCGATATGGATAATGTAATAACGGATTTATTCTTTCCGAGCCTTCGGATAAAGGCTTACACACCAGGTGAGCGAATCAACATCTGGAGGGGAAAGATAGTTTCCGGAAAATATGAGGTTTCTAATGAATCGCGGCTATTCAATGCTTTTGAAGAGATTCAAAATATAGACATACCCATATATTTTTTTGCAGGTGAAAACGATATGACTTGCTGTACATCATTACAGAAGGAATACTATGAAATGGTGGAAGCACCTGAGAAAAAGTTCTTTTTCTATGAAGGATGCGCTCATAGTCCCATTTATGAGGACGGGGAAAAGACAAGGCGGATTTTTAATGATCTGTTTACGGATTTGTGCTTATAAGATCAAAATACGGTTTGTAGAGGAGAAAACATGGCAAAGGTAAAACTTACAATTACAGAAACCAAATGCAGGTGTGGTTATTACACAAAAGGTCAGGAATTCATCGTAGAAGATTTATGATGTATCAGCGAGAAAACTCCTTCCGACATAGTCGGTGGGGGATGAATCGCTGGCCCTCAGCGTTTCGCTTTGCTGTATCGTCCTG
>NZ_AUJZ01000040.1:0-7540 GCF_000424485.1 Butyrivibrio sp. WCD2001
TGAAAGCTTGAATAGAAGACTTGATGATGCATTTGAAGCTATTGAAACTACTGAAAAGAATATGCATGATTGTGAGGCTAGAATCGAGTCGATAAAAAAACAAATGCTTACCAAAGATAGTATCTATGAATCGTTAAAACTCTTTGATAAATTGTATGATAAGATGAACGATTTTGAAAAGAAAGCCTTTGTTAATTCATTCATCGATAGCATAGAGTTATATCCAGACAAAAAGAGAAAAAATGGTTGTCCAATAAAGACAATCCATTTCAAGTTCCCTGTTTCATATAATGGCGAGACGGTTTATGATGTTTCACCACCTTTATTTGCTACTGATGAGACCGTAGCTTTGCTAACAAAAGCTGAACACAGTTAATGTCAATTGTGCAAGACCGCACTGGGACCGGCTTTATGCTAACGTTAAAATATTAGCATAAAGTGCCAGGTCCTTTATGTTTGCTATTTTTGAGAGGTTTTGTGGGAATTGGTCTACGGGTAAGACGAGACGGTAGGTTTGCTGGCAGTTAAAAATGCATACTGTTTAACGTTAGGAAATAAGTGATATGCTATAATGATATTGTACGATGTTTTGGTTTATATTTCTTTTGGGGGAATTTGAAATGGCTAATCTTGTAAATCTACAAAGAATTTCATTAAAGAATCATCCTGAGATTAAAGAGAATCTTATTCAAAAGTTTATTTTTGAACATCCTGAGTCATTGGGATTGGGAGAACTTACACCGATTCAAAGAGAAAAAATACAACCATTAGGTGGGCGGTTAGATATTTTGATGGGAAATGTAGATAATGATGCTCGATATGAAATCGAAATTCAGCTTGGAGCTACTGACCCAAGTCATATCATTAGAACAATTGAGTACTGGGATACAGAGAAGAAGAGATATCCTCAGTATGATCATTGCGCAGTTATTGTTGCTGAGGAGATAACAGGTAGATTTATGAATGTAATTAGCCTGTTTAATGGTAATATTCCGCTAATAGCTTTGCAGCTGTCAGCATATAAGGTTGGGGATGACATATCCTTAGCTTTTACAAAAGTCATGGATCGTGTCACCCTTGGGACTGACGAAGAAGATGAATATGAGGTAACTGACAGAAACTATTGGGAAAACCGAAGCACTAAGAAAATAATGAAAGATGTAGATGATATTTTTAATGCTTTGGAAAAATACACTTCTGGTTATGAGCTGAAATACAATAAATTTTATGTAGGGTTAGCAAAGAATGGAGTAGCTAAGAATTTTATATCATTTAAACCCAAGAAATCGTTTTTACACTTGTTTTTTAAGACGAATGAGAATCCTGAATTGTCTGCTAAAATTGAGGATGCAGGATTAGACGTTACATATGAAAGTAGATGGAAACAATACCGAGTCAAACTTAGTGGATTCTCCGATTATAAGAAACATGAGGCACTTATACAAGAATGCGTCCAAGTGGCTATGGATTATTTTAATATCTCGGAAATATGACGATAATGCCCCTGACCAATGGTCAGGGGCTATTTTTTAGATTAAATACGGTAGAGAATCAAGAATGTTATTAGCTGAACTACGATAGTAATCATCATTTTTGCTTTTGTTTGCTTTAAGGCTAAGGATGATGAGAAGGAATAATTGTCTTGGAATCAGTATGTTTAAACAGGTCGAAATCGACCTGTTTATAATCTGAATGATCCTAACCCCATCGAATTCGAGGGGGTTAAAAGAAGTGAGGAGCAATATGGAAAAAGGAAACAAATCAAGAAATGTATCTGTAATTAAGGATGCAGATGGAAACAGCATTGTCATGATAAATGACATTATCTTTAAGGGTAAGCGAAGCCTGAACTGGGAAGATGTCGAACAGTATCTTAAAGATTATGTGGGAGAGTTTTACTCAATAGCAGAGGATGGAGAAATCATATATATTGGGACAACTCTTCCAGGGGAATATGCCGGATCTGTTTATACCAAGAAGCTGAAAGGTGCGGTTGCTAAAGCTAAGGCAAATGCTGCACAGGGAATACCGGAAATGATTGAAATAGCTACGAATGGGGTGTTCGAAGAAAACAGGAAGAAAAAGCATGGCCGTGATGCTAAGAATGGATGGTATAGGTATGATACTCGTTTTGGATTACCAATCTATGGTGAAGATGATGAAATCACTGGATACAATATTTTTCACGCCAGACTATTGATAAGACATGCAGGCAGTGGGAAGAAATATCTATATGATGTTATGGAAATAAAAAAAGAAACGAGCAAGTCCTGTCAGGCCGAAGCCCTACCCGGTGAAAAACCCATTTCTTGATTCTTATCTTAAATAGGTTTGTTACAGTTGTCAACAGAAAAATGGAGGGAGATGACAATTTATGACAAAGACTAAGAAAACTAAGTGTTACATATATACAAGAGTATCCACCGCTATTCAGGTTGATGGATACTCTCTGGAAGCTCAGAAAGAGAAAATCAGAAAGTATGCGGAATACCAGGATATGGAAATTGCAGGCGAGTATTCTGATGAAGGATTCTCCGGTAAGAACATAAAGGGCAGGCATGAATTTCAGAGAATGCTTAATGATATCGAAGATTGCAAGGACGGGGTAAAATACGTCCTTGTTTTCAAGTTGTCGAGATTTGGAAGAAATGCTGCGGATATTCTTAATTCATTGCAGCTTATGCGATGGCTTATGCGCTATTGGCTAATATTGCTCAGGTAAAAAGAAAGAACGGTATAGAGTTACGTGAAAATTATAATAAGCCAAAGTCAGATGATAGTAGACAACCGGGAATTACACCAGAGAAAGAGAAGGCTATCACAGAAGCGCTTAAGCATTTTAAGATGATTTGACGAAAGAGAGGCATTCTTTTATAGAGTGCTTCTTAAATTTTGCTCGGGAATACTTGGTTGTAGCTATTGTGTATGTTGGAAAGCCCTGCTATGCTATGATTATTTAGTGCGCGATTTATAATGGTGAAAGGTGAGCAGTATGGAACTTCGAAAGATTAACTTACAAGATGTAGAAGCACAGTGGGAGTATACAACGAATTTACCGGAAGACGAGAATGGTTTAACCAATTCTTATCGTGGAGTTTCTTTTGATGAGTATAAAGAAAAAGTTCTTCCTAAGCAGATTTCTCATGAAAACCCGGTCGATATGCCTGACTGGTTTGTACCTGAAACCTATTACTACTTATGGGATGAAGATAAACTAATTGGTGAGTTTAGGATAAGACATCACCTTACCGACGCTCTTCGTGAAGGCGCGGGTCACATAGGATATAGCATTTCAAAGGAGTATCGTGGCAAGGGATATGGAACGGAAGGGCTTAGATTAACTCTTTTAAAGGCAAAAGAGATCGTGCCTGAAGATGAAATCTACCTGCGCGTCAACAAGGATAATATCGCATCCCAAAAGGTAATGCTAAATAACGGAGCCTATAAGGTTGGCGAAGATGATGAGCATTTATTTATGAGGATTTTGAAAAGATAAGATTTGAAATGCCATGGATTGTTGAGTTTGAGTTTGATGCTGATAAAAAATGTGTTGAGATAAATAAATACAATGTAAGGAAAATAGCTAGCGGCGAATAATTGCATGGAGATAAATGATAGACTTGAAACAGAAAAAGACTATAGAAGAGTAGAGGAAATAACGAGAGCTGCCTTCGGGTATCCTGACAGAGTCCAGCGGGGACAGATTGGTTGTCCCTATGAGCATTGGATGGTCCATGAATTGCGACACCGTGATGGGATTATGGCACTCAGTTTGGTTGCGGAACTGGACGATGAGACGATTGTCGGGCATATTATTTGTAGCAACGCAGTTGTGAGAAAGGAAGATATGTCTCTTCCAGTCCTTGACTTTGGCCCACTGAGCGTATTACCTGAATATCAGCGGAAAGGCGTGGGAGGAACGCTTATCAGGGCTATGATAGAACGGGCAAAACAATTTCCATATTCACATAATCCCCAGAAAAAGAGATGATGGAATAGATGCGTGGCCAAAATTTGAAGGGGCGAAGGAAGATATTCAAGCTGTATTCGACAAGGTAAGGGTTAAGGGATAAATGAGACTATATTTGGCAAAGCCTGATTTGGTATATTTTGATCAGTTCAACGAGATGATGAAAGAATGGTGTGATAGCGGAACACAGATTGCGCCATGGTTTTTGGATAAGCCCTTTGACTCCACAGAAGAATTCGAAAAGTATATAAGAATGCTTGATAACTGCGAGCATGGAATCGTCGATGAAAGGTTCAGTGCTACAACTTCGTTTTTTGTAATCGATGAGAGCGGAAGATTAGTAGGGGCAGCGAGTTTAAGACATTATTTGACATGTGAAGGCTTAAATACTTGGGGACATATCGGATATGGAATCCGTCCATGTGAGCGAAGAAAAGGATATGCAACTGAAGTACTTAAGATGGTGCTTGAAGAGGCAAAAGCAAAGAAAATTTACAAAGTATTACTTGGGGTTCACGAAAGCAATACTGCTTCATGGAAAACCATAGAAAAATGCGGTGGGATACTAGAAAACACAGTTACTATAGATGGTGATGATGAGCCGATTCGCAGGTATTGGATATAATCATTGATTTATAAGCATTGGGTAGGGGAAAATATGACTGATTTTTCAACGATTGCTGAAAAATTCGAGTCTATCTTCGAAGTTCCAATGAAGGACGAATAGATGTATGGGTTAATTTTTAAAATTCCGGCTTGTTTAGAATAATGACAAAATATTAGTAAAACTGGCCTCTATCCAGTTCATTGTGGGATAAAGGCCGATTATTTTTGTTATGAAATTACTTGTGTTTCTTCTTGTTTTTCTTAGAATTTATCCAATATACGAAGGTGAGCATGATGCAATAATATCCGAAGAGGAGTTTATGTTAGCCAAATCAAAGAGAGAAAGAACAGGCTTTAAGCATGAAAAGACACATAGCCTAGATCATGAGCATATTCTTTCCGGAATTCTGAAATGTCCTGTCTGTGGTGGAGCCATGTATGCAAATGTGAACAGGAAAAAGAAGCAAGATGGAACTTATTACAGAGACTTTTTCTACTATGCATGTAAGCATAGAATCAGAATTGATGGACACCATTGTGATTATCATAGACAATGGGGACAGGATAGAGTAAATGCGGCTGTGGAAGAAACAATAAAGAAAATGGTTAATAATCCAAAGTTTAAAGCTGCCATCAGGGATAAGATTGGTGCTAAAGTTGATACCACTGAGCTTGAAAAAGAACGCTCTGATTTTAGAAAACAGCTCCAGCAGGTGTTGGGAGAAATCCCGATGCCGGCAGGCTTTTTGTTAACGAAAAAAATTTTGACTATTATAATAAACATGACATATAGTTGTCGTGTTGACTTTAATAAGATACATATGGGGCGTGAGAGAAATGAAGATAGACAGGCTGATTGTATAACGAGTTATGATCTGAAAAAGCTGGATGAAATGTATGCGTACTATGCTGATAAAGGCTGCGAAGTATTGCCGCTTGAAGAGTGCATGAGAAAAAGGAGGCTTGACGTCATGAGGTTGGACGGTTTTGGATTATTGGCTGAGGATATGGGAAAGATGATCCGATTTTACAGGGATGTGCTTGGATTTGAGATCAAGGAGGCGGAGGATACATCCAATGTATATCTTGTAAAAGACGGGACGCTGTTTCTATTGTACGGCAGGAAAGATTTTGAAAAGATGACTAACCGCCGGTATGAGTATGTGCGGGGCTTGAATGGACATTCGGAAATTGCTCTTTATGTAGATACCTTTGATGAGGTCGATGCTGCGTTCAAGAATGCAATTGAAAATGGGGCAACGCCGGTATTGGAGCCTGAGTTGGAGCCTTGGGGACAGAGGACCTGCTATATCGCTGATCCGGAAGGGAATCTGATTGAGATCGGTTCCTGGAATAAACCTTTTGAAGATAAGGATGCGGGGAGGTAAGCTGCGGTGGCGTTTGATTTCAAGAAGGAATATAAAGAGTTTTACATGCCAAAGAATAAGCCTGACATTGTAACGGTACCAAGCATGAATTATATCGCAGTACGAGGATCAGGAGATCCGAATCAAGAAGATGGAGAGTATAAGCAGGCTATCGGATTGCTGTATGGGATTGCCTTTACAATTAAGATGAGCAAGAAGAGCGATCATCGGATTGAGGGTTATTTCGATTATGTTGTTCCGCCGCTGGAAGGATTCTGGTGGCAAGATGGCGTGGACGGAATTGACTATGCGCACAAGGAAAAATTCCATTGGATATCTGTGATCCGCCTTCCGGATTTTGTGACTGATGAAGATTTCCGGTGGGCTGTAGATGAGGCGACTAAAAAGAAAAAGATGGATTTTTCCAAGGTAGAATTTTTGAAAGTCGAGGAAGGACTTTGCGTCCAGTGTATGCATATCGGTTCTTATGATGATGAGCCTGCTACGGTGTCTATGATGCATGAGTTCATGGAACAGCAGGGGTATGAACTGGATATTACGGATAAGCGGCTGCATCATGAGATTTATTTGAGCGATGCCAGAAAGGTTGCTCCGGAGAAGCTGAAGACTGTGATCAGGCATCCGATTAAGGCAAAGGGGTATTGAACACATGGAATACATTAGGGTAAAGGCATAACATATACTTCAACTCATGGGGATTACACGGCTTGTCAGTTAATCTGCGATGGAGGAGAAATTAAGGCGGTTATCGATTTCTCTTCGGCAGGTTGTATTCCTGCAGTATGGGAGATTATGAGGTCATATATCCAATCAGGTGGAGTAAGCAGAAACGGATCATATTTTGATGTTGGGGATTTTTCTTTATATGTAAAAGAGTACGTGAAATACTCGCCGCTTACTGAAAGAGATTTGGAGGCAATGCCTTATATATATCTTTTTCAACTTGCTCAAAGCAGTTACGGATATAAAGAGTATCTGGTTACAAAAACAGAAAACAAAGAAGCACTGCTTGACTTGGGTTTTTGCGGACTGATATTTGCAGAGAGATATACAAAAAAGCATCTGATATATCAGCGGCATTATTACAAGGAGAACGCAAACATGGAAATTTGGGATGCATATGATGCAAAGCTAAATAAGATAGATGAGACATCACTGATTCGCGGCGAAGAGATACCGGATGGGATGTTTCATCTTTGTTGTGAGATTATAGTAAGACACAAGGATGGTACATATCTGTTAATTGTTGTCCGGCACATTAAATGAGTCCTCAATCTTCACTTTAAATGAGGCTGCATAGGGTGTCAGACAAAGGGTTCAGTCAGATTGTTTGACACCTGATTTTCAGATTATATAAATGAAATCATCCCTCACGCACTTTAAATGAGTGAGGGATGTAATCCTAACCAAGTTCGCAGTCATTGACTGCCTGCATGACGATGTCGGTTGTAATGAGATCAGCTTTGGCGCTGTCACCTATAAGGAGGCTGGCGTTACAGTACTTGTTTATGAGACGCGGAGTTCCATCAGCTGCGTTGAGTATTGCTTCTATTGCTGCATCATCAAAGATGGTCTG
>NZ_AUJZ01000041.1:0-7514 GCF_000424485.1 Butyrivibrio sp. WCD2001
ACCTCAAGGAGAGGCTTTCAATGCGGCGGATGTCAGTCGCTTCCGAGGAAAACTTCGAAGGCAAGCTGTTTGTCCAGTTCATAGCGCTTCAGATGGTGTCTTATATCAAAAAGCAGATGGATGAGAACGGCCTGTTCAGCAACTATACAATACAGTCACTGCTGGACGAGCTAGATACAATTGAGTATTACCAGCAGCCTGGCAAGGCGCATCATCTGTCTGAGGTAACTGCAAAACAGCGTGAGCTCTATAAGCTCATTGGAGTCGATGCCCCGACATGATCAAACCTTGGTATAAAATGACGGGACTTTAGGTTCAATGCGTAAATCCACCCAACAATTGTTCGCGATCAGATTTATCTCCGCCCTCTACACACCTCCCACGAAGCAAACAGCACAAAATCACTCCAATGCAGATAGCCACTCCGCTCCTGCTAACCATTCCAATCATGCTAATCACTCCCCCTGATATCCCTAGCTTCTCCTGAGCTGGCATAGCTCAAGGACTGAATAACCAGCCACCACTTTAGTGGCTTGGCCTTGAAAGCAGTCATATACGCGATAAAATCAAAAAGCGACGGGAAGGAGATATATCTGATATCCCTGAGTTCCCGTCACTAAAGATGCTTCATCGCGTATATGCCCGCTTTCAAGGCTGGCGTACTGACATAATAATGAGCCCGTCTACGTAATCCTTATCTATTAAATCCCCATCTATAAGGAGTGGTACTATTTGAACTATTTCCGCTAGTCGACTGAGCCTGTTTCGGTTTCTTGATATTTATAAAATGCGAAAGCTGAGAGGTCTTCTTCTTACTTCCAAGCTTAACATGGGTTGTATCGGATAATACCGTATATCCCTCGATAAATCCCTCATTCCAGTCTGTCATCTTTTCATAATCGCCGACATGTGTTCCGCATATTCCAACACAAGTTTTTGTATAGTTGGATGGAAACTTTATAACAATTGTCTTGACGTAAGAAACATAATACTGATAAACAGTTCCGTCCGACCAGGACATTTTCTGTGGCTTCAAACCTTTCCATTCAGTCTCAGTAACATTTACTGCATGATAATTTGTTCCCTCTTCAGACGTTTCTGCAGTATTTAAATTCTCTCCGGTACTTTTGTCCACAACCACAACATCAAGATAGTCTATAAAATCATGTCCTGAATTTATCAGCTTTTTAGCCATCTTCTTCGAAGGCTTTTTGGGATTCTGCACCTGTATTGTCATTATCACTGTCATAGTCGAATCCGTAGACTGAGAAGATGAGCTTGAAGTCCCGGAAGATGAGGGATATTCACTCATTCGAAACTTGGTAATCTTTGCATAAAACTTGGAAAGTCCTTTTTTCCCCGGTACTTGCGAATACACCGTTATCCAGGAGCCCTTTGTGAAATTAAAGCTACATCCGCTCTTCTTCAGATCATTAAAAGCAGCATTTGAGTTTAATGCAGAACAGTTGAACAATACTATAACCAAAAGAATTATTATGAAATTACGAAGTCGTCTTTTCATTCCCCCTCCATTCCTGGCAGTATTTACCTTACTTACATTTCTTCTTATAATTGAACTCTTTATATCGTTTCTTGGTTGCTGTAACTATTACTACATCACCGGGTTTTAAATTTCTTGTTAACGTGTATGTTTGAGTTTCTTTTTTCTGAGTAAGCGAAATCTTAGTCTTTTTCTTCTTTTTGTATCTTATTTTGATCTTTTTATTTTTTGATCCCTTTTTTACGATAATACTGATTTTTGCGCCTTTTAGTGTATTAACGGTAATATATCTGCTTCCTGTACTTGTTGAAACGCTTGTCCATAGTCCCAGCTGTGAATCGTCATTATTTATATCAACACTTATTTTGTATTGTGTACCGCCTTTTCCGGATAAAAAGAAATATCGCCGGATTTGGTAGCCTGACATCGTATATTCAGCTGTTCCGTTGTCTCTTAATACCCTCAGGCTATTGCTGTCGATTGTATAATCATTGTCATCAGCTATCCTGGTATCCATCTTTTTAGTAGCTACAATAGTTACCTTATAACTCATATTATTGGGAACTTCAAAATAAAAACTGTCTATGTCATCGTCGCGTTCAAGCATTCCGACTGTTTGTGTCGCCCCTGCCGTTAACGGTGTTGCCATATCAAAATCACCATAAAAATCATCTGCATAGCTATTTAGGTTCAACGTATATGTCCCGGTACCGCTTATTCGAATATAGTAATTCTTTTCCTCCAGAAGCTTAGGCATGTATGTATCTTTACTGCCAACTCCCTGGAATTCCATCCTACACACAATCTCTGCAAGATGGTTTCCTGTATGTGTGTAACTCGACTTAACCACATTTAACTGCTCATCCAGAATATCCATCTGCATTACACCTGCTGTCTGAGAGCCTGTCAGCCTTGCTATCACCCATACATTTCCGGTAGGCGCCTGAAAGCTATACCAGTATTCTGTTCCAAGTGTTGCACTTCCTGTTTCGTTTGACCCATTGACCGAAATATTCGTTGCATTCTGTGGATTGATGTTACTGCTTGAAGCAGCCTTAACGAAGAGATTAAAACGACATAAAAAGAATGCCATCAGTAATACTAACAGCACCAAAATATAACAGAAATACCTTTTTATAGATATTCTCGTCATTAAGTATCCCCCGTAATCAAGTGTTATGTTTACAACTCCATAAAATTATAAATTACGATAATCCGTACATAAAATGCACATAACTTCACTTATCAATTATATCGTCATAAAAATATAAAAAATAAGAGTGCACCACCTTAGTGCACTCTTTTTTAGGGAAATTTAACATTTCACGACTGATTTATTATTCTTTCCATCTCGTATGCTTTTTTCAATAATTAAGCAAAATGTACTCTTTGAACCTCTGTTCCAAAGGGAGCAAGTGAAAGTGCTGCCAGCTTAAAGAACTGTTTTCCAAAAGGTATTCCTATGATTGTGATGCAAAGGAGTACTCCGATAATGAAATTTGCCAATGCAAGCTCCATGCCGCCAAAGAAGAACCACCATACGTTCAGAAGGAATGAAACCGGCCCGCCCTCACTTTTTATTTCCTGCCCAAAAGGATTAAGTGTAAGTCCTGCTATCTTGAAGCACTGTACTCCGATCGGGATTCCAATCAATGTAATGCAATAAAGACACCCAACTCCAAACCAAAGTATTGCACTAAAAAGTCCACCACATAACATCCATAATATATTTCCAAAAATTCTCATAACCATTTCTTCCTTTCTGTGAAACACACCTTTGTTTTATCTGAGATGATATTATCAGGTCTTCTATCACAGAATTATCACATTATGAAAAATGGGCTGATTTTATAATTCAATCACATAGTAAAAACCGGCATGAATCTACTTCACGCCGGCTCTTCTCACTATAAAAATGATTTAGTTGCTCAATACCTTTTTTGCTTCTTCAAAGGCTTCATTTTCAGTCATTTCAGGGTTTGTCTTTCGGAAAAAATCAGCAAGTTTTTGGATATCATCAGCACTCTGCTTCGTCATTCCCTGTTCAATTCCTTGCTCAATTCCTTGCTCAATTCCCGTACGTATCAGTTCCTTTGTTTCGTAATCAAGTACCTGTCCACCCATAATTCTCTCGGCCTCCTCTTTTACGACTTTCCGCTTAGCTGTCAAGGCTGTAATAACCTTCTTAGACAACATGATAATCGAATGATGTGTCAAAACATCAATCTGTCCATTCTCAAGTTTCACCCGAAGCTTATCGTAGATTTCCTGATATCGCCTCCTGAAATCATCAAGAAAAGCCTCGTCCTGTGACTCTATTTTATCAAAGTCACCTTCGAAATTAAACAGATAGAACGGAATTAGAAAGTACAGTTCCTTATCGATTATGTCGTCGCAGGAATAATCCTTAAGTTTCATTATCGGAACCATATACTGCGCATAATCTCCTCCCGGGACATTGACCGTAATAAGCATATTGTCAGGTGTTGCAGAATTACTCCTTAGATAAAGCACTCCTGATGCTGGAAGATTAACCACAAGTCTGTCATCAGAAACTGAGCTATCTTCTTTGATAGCAATCTGTACATCGTACTCGAACATCCTGAGTATCATTGTTCCATTGTTGTCGGACTGACACTCCAGATGAAAAAGCTTTCTGCAGCCATCGTGATCAATAATCTCGATAGCCGAATCGGTTATCATCTTATCCTGATTACCTTCACTTCGGTTGGCAAAATAAGTATTGTTGAGCGTGTTCACCTCTTCATCTCCCTCATAATGAGTGTCCGTGAACATCTCATTGAGAAGCTTTAGAAGAAGTCCCTTGTGCTCAACTACAAGAGTGCGGAACACGTCATTATAGGGCGTACTCCCGCTGTTTGTTCGGTTCTGATCAGCTTCCTGATCTTGGCCTTCTGAAAAATTGTAATATATCATTTTTTCCTTTCCGATTTGCTTCTTCGGGACAATTTTGGAAGGAAAATGCTTTGACAGAGTACCATTTATTCAGAATGAATGCAACCAGGGATCACGGCATGAAATTGAAATCGGAATTGCAATTCGCCTAACTGCAGAAGAAAGCCCCGCAGCAACGCTGCGGGGCGATATTATACCAGGCACGCGAAAACGGCTTTGTCACGAGACCTTTTTCTCTATGAGTGGATATATTTTATATATGCCCGATATAAGGCTACCTTATTATTACAGTTCCTTCATAATAAATTGGACTAATCAAGTCTTAACTATCACGCTATTACTTCTTTACTGCACACTTAACAAAGAAGTCCTCCTGTCCATAAGTCTTTGAAATCTTGTCGAAATAAGTTACTCTGATCACTGTTGTTGCAAAGTAGTTTCTGTTCTTATATGAACTACTTCCTGTAAGAATCTCACCCTTTGTATTCTTGCCATCTTTTGATGTCCAGTTTAATGAAGAATCAAATCCACCATCATTACCAACTGTGCTAAGAGTTATCTTCTTTCCGGATTTTACAGGTGTAAATTTATAAGTAACTTCTGACTCAGAAATTCCACCAATTATATCATCAAAGTCACCATCACCATTCAAGTCTACTCTGTGTTCAGTTACTGAACTTGTTCTGTTGTAT
This sequence comes from Butyrivibrio sp. WCD2001, assembly GCF_000424485.1. Classification (NCBI taxonomy): domain Bacteria; kingdom Bacillati; phylum Bacillota; class Clostridia; order Lachnospirales; family Lachnospiraceae; genus Butyrivibrio; species Butyrivibrio sp. WCD2001. Next base: position 5,110 of record NZ_AUJZ01000041.1, read on the forward strand.
GCTGAATAAGTATTTGAGTGGTCATACTGTTCACCTGTCTGAGGATTTGTCCCTGACATGCCTTCGGTAATTGTCTCTTTATACAATTTACCAATTTCTATCTTCTTAACCTGGAAGTTCTTATTTGTCTTTACAACAAGTTTACCGGACTTCTTTGTAGAAAGATTCCAATAATCTTCACCCCTTACTTTTCCATAGTTTATATTGTTTGTCTTAGAATAGTCATCAAGAAGAGACTTTCCTGCAAATGTTACCTGCTTAAATACTGCAACTTTCTCAACTACATAAACATTTACCTTCACAGGAGTTACCGTTCCATTTTTATTAACGATACTGAATGAAAGCTTAGACTTTCCAACCTTCTTAGCATCAAGAGCAATATAACGTGTTGCAGAATTTGCGCTCTGTGTAGAAGCCTTTACAGCAGCTTCTGCATCATCATACTTTTCGTATGTTCCAACGACAACTCTTGCACCAACTGTAGGCTGATACCATACAGTATATGTTGTTTTGTCTGTTGCAGCATCATATTTAGGTTCTATATGAACACCATCAGCATTTGTCACTGTCTCTCCGCCGAGTTTATTATATGCCTTTGCTGTTACAACACTCTTCTTAGAGGACTTCACCTTAGAAATAGCAGTATCTCCACCTTCTAACGGTATACGAAGATATGTGATCTCGCCCTTCTTGAGCATAATAGCTGACTGGAACTGATTTGCAGCTGCTTCATCAGCTGTATAATTACTATCTACTTCTGAGCGGAACATACTGGTTTTTCCGGTTGCAGAATTTTTATAAACAGTTCCTCGAATATTTGCCAGCTTAACTGTATAAACAGTACCATCATCATCATCATCATAACTCCAAGTAGTGTCGCTATCATCATAGTAATAAGTAGTACCGGAAATTGTCCGATCATCACAATATACGTTATCCGCTGGTTTCGTGGTGGTTGCAATACCATTTGCCACAAAAGCATCAAACATTTTCTTATATGCAGCATCCCTTGCTGCACCGTAAGTAGCTGCCGTTTCAGTGATATCAGCAAACGACTTAACATCTTTGTCAATTATTGCGGCATCATCATAATAATCCGATACCTTCTGTAAAGTCATACTATCCTCAACCTTTTTTGCAGCAAGCGCTGTAGTAGGTGTAAGGAATGTTACAGACAGTGCCATAGCAAGTGCAACAGCACCAATTTTTGAAATCTTAACCATAAGATTACCTCCATCATAAGATTATATTTAAGCATTTACGGTTTACCGCAAACACTTATCTGTGACAATTCTCATTCTACCCCCCCCCTGAAAAAAATCTGTCAAGCCAGTAATTATGCGCTTTTCAGGTTTTTTATAAACTTTATAAAATGTTTATAATTTCGTTTTTTCCAAACCCCTTGTCAGAACACAGTTTGTTTACATCCCCCTCTCAATCATAGTCTGATTCCACATTTCAATATTTAATGATTTTTATATTTTTCTTAAAAATATAAAAGCATTATTCCAACATTTTTTGTATAAAAACTTACACTCTCATCCAAGCCTCTCATCCAAGAATAGGCTTTATAATCAGTATTATCTTCAAAAAAGTCTATAGCATGTTATCGCATTTTTTAAGCCGGCATGAATTTCCTTCACACCGGCTCTTCGCACAATACAAAATGATTTAGTTGCACAATACCTTTTTGCTTCTTCAAAACTTCTTTTCTAATTAAATCTAGTTTTTGCCCTTTTAGGTTGGGAAAATTGATGTATACGACAAAACCTAGATGATGGGCTTAATTTATTGTTTTAATAACAAATCACAACAAAAACTGATACATAAAGATAAAATGACAAAAGCTCCCACCCATCACAAACAAATGGAAAACCTCGTGTGACCCAAAATAAGGATGCTTTTCATTGAATTTGGAGAACTTCAGAGCGTAGAGGACTCCTCCAACCATATAGATTACTCCGCCTATGAAAAGCCACAGGAAGCCGGCGTGGCTCAGAGTGTTATAGACAGGACGCATCACAAGAATAACGCTCCCGCCAAGAGTGATGTAGATAACCGAAGATAGTGTTGTTTGTTACTTTACCTGCATTCTAAATTCTGTTTTTGAATCACTTTATTTAAAGGTGTGGACTTATTTATTCTGGTGCATAATACGCCAGATTATTTAATGCCATGCCTTTTGTGTTATCATGGGAAAGTTACTGACAATAAAAGGCAGGATCCCTCCCCGACCAAAGTTTGGTATCCTGCCTTAGCAACTCCGTACACAGAAGTGTACGAAAACATGCAAGACAATGATAACCCTTTACGTCGAAGAAAACAATCCGATTACACCAGGTTTCTACAACTCTGTCCTAAACAATCTCCAGTTCCATCAGCTCAAATGCCCTTGTGGTCAGTCA
>NZ_AUJZ01000042.1:0-4680 GCF_000424485.1 Butyrivibrio sp. WCD2001
ATAACCTGTAATACAGGAACACGGCTCCGTGGTCAAGTGGTTAAGACATCGCCCTTTCACGGCGGTAACACGAGTTCGAGCCTCGTCGGAGTCATCAATAAGGAGCTTTAGCTCAGTTGGTTAGAGCAACCGGCTCATAACCGGTCGGTCCTGGGTTCGAGTCCCCGAAGCTCCATTTAAGAAGTCGCTATAATAGCGACTTTTTGTCAATAAAATGCCGGCGTGGCGGAACTGGCAGACGCCCGGGACTTAAAATCCCGTGGGTAGCGATACCCGTACCGGTTCGATCCCGGTCGCCGGCAGTAAGAGAGAAGCGTAAGAGCTTCTCTTTTTTTTGCTGTATCAGTAAGGTATAATATAGCTAACGATTGAAGCTATAAATGAGGTGCAAGCTTTTATGAGTGATATAAAAGATAAAAATGAATTGGATTATACATGTGGAATTTCTGATGATGAACTAACTCAGAGATTTATTGAATCTGTTCGCATTGATGAAGAGATTAGAAAGATAAAAGGACTTCCTACATCAGGATATGATGCTGAGCTAAAGAAGGCATATTTACTTTATCCGGATGGGAGGAAAGAATATGTCTGACCAGGAGAAAATTATGCTTCCTGAAGTCATGGTTTTTGCTGGGCCTAATGGAAGTGGAAAATCCACAATCACAAGGATGGCAAAAACTGTTGGCATATATATCAATGCTGATGATATCAAGAAGTCTAGTCTGTGTACTGATATGGAAGCAGCTATTAAAGCTGAAGAACTAAGGGAAAAAGCCCTTTCTGACAAAATAGATTTCACATTTGAGACTGTATTGTCGACTGAAAGAAATCTAAATCTTCTGAAAAGAGCCAAGGAAGATGACTATTTTATTAGAGGAATCTATGTTCTAACAGCATCTTCGGAAATCAACATAGCCAGAGTGAAGGTAAGAGAGGCATCTGGTGGACATGGAGTCCCAGAAGATAAAATTAGATCCAGATACGACAAGGCTTTGGCTCTTGTTCCAGAACTGGTGCAGATATGTGATATCCTACATATTTATGACAATTCAGAAAAACCGTTTAGGATCTTTAAGAAGCGAAAAGATGTTTATTACCGATGGGAGAACGCATTTTGGGATGCGGAGGCTATAGAGGCACTCACCGGAATAAGTGATTATTCGCATTATCCAAAAGCATAAATTCTTTACCAAGTTGATGCAGAAACAAGGTTCAAAAGTGGGTTCAGAAAACAAAGTGAAACCGCCAGCCTCCTTTCTATCAGTGTTTGCAAGACGCAGGAAAGTTCGATCCCGGTCGCCGGCAGTAAGAGAGAAGCGTAAGATGCTTCTCTTTTTTTTACGATGTTTGTAAGGTATAATAAGGCTATAAATCATAGTTATTGATGGATAGGTGGTGATCATTTATGTGCAAACTTATCAAAGTTAATACAAATTATGATTCATCCGTAATGGTTGCGGATTATAAAGCTGAGATTATCAGGCACATCATTAGTACAGCAAAAAAGTGCCCGGATATTGATGCTATTATGCTGTTTGGATCCGTGTTGGAAGAGAGATGTAAAGAAAAATCTGACATAGATATTGTTATCATCAGTAAGAAAACAGTCAATGCGCTTAGTGATAGAAAATCCTTTAACGAATTTATGAAGGACTTGTATCTTTTGGATTTTGCCCAGGAATATGATTTCCTATATTTTAAATCTATTGATGAAATTTATCAGAAAAAAGAAAAAGCTCCTATCTGCAAGGAATTAGCGGAGAAGGGACAGATTATTTATAAAAGGCAGGCTGCGTAATGGGGAATACTTTGTTATCAATTGCAAAAGCTGATATAAAAACTGCTAAGAACCTTGTTAACAGTGATGATAAGTATCAAAAGCATCAGGCTGCCTATTTGACTCAGCAGGGTGTAGAGAAAACTTTAAAGTATGCTATTTCTCTAAAAACGGGAGGACAGCCTTGATGACATGATATTACAAAACTTGTAATTTTAGCCCAACAAAATGGCGTTGATGTACCTGATTTTATTTGTAAAAAGGCTAAGATGATTACATCCTGGGAAGTGGTGTCCAGATATTATCCAACAAGCGTTATCAGGAGAGATACTATAGCACATGTCATTAGGGTCGCTGATGAATGGCAAAAGAAATTAAAATGATATTTTGTGGGTATGGCTTATGCCGTACCCATTTTTGACAAATGGAAGGATATTTGAAGAGATAACGTATATGAACGAAGATCAATATATTTCACGAATCAATCAACTTGAAAAAGAGATAGATTATTTGCATAGTTTGCTCGATGAGGTTGGTATTACTTATAGAAAAGAAGCAAAGAATATTGAAGATCTATCTCCGGATAAGAACATTCTATTTGACGATAATCAAGGAGCAAGAATCAGCCCTTTGGAAATAACCAAGCATCGAATTAAATTCTTCCGCAACTTGTTTAACGGACGAAGTGATGTTTATTGTTTGCGTTATGGAAAAGTCAATAAGAAAACGGGTAAGCATAGCTATTATACTCAGTGTTGGTATTTCTGGAAGGATGGATTATGCCCAAAGAGGAATAATCCAAAGTTTTCATGTGGTGAATGTAAAAACCCGAATTATAAGGAATTGACTGATGAAGTAGTGTATGAGCATCTGAGAGGAAAGAAGGAAGATGCATCGGATGTATTAGGAGTATACCCGCTACTTCTTGATGAAACTATAAACTTTCTTGTGTTTGACTTTGATTGTCATAATGATGATGTTTGTGGTGATGATTGGGCAAATCCTGATTCTGAATGGATGATTGAAGTAAACACATTTAGGAAGATATGTGAAGACAATGACGTGCCGATTTTAGTTGAGCGCTCAAGATCTGGCAAGGGAGCCCATTTTTGGATATTCTTTGAAAAGCCGATATTGGCATCTACAGCAAGAAGATTTGGAACTGCTTTGCTAACCAAAGGTGCCGAATCTGTTAATATGAAAAAATTCACATATTACGACAGAATGCTCCCAGCTCAGGACCATATTCCGATTAATGCAAAGACTGGGAGATCTGGATTAGGAAATCTGATAGCGCTGCCATTACAGGGACTGGCTTTACAGGCGGGGAATAGTGCTTTCATAGATGAAAACTGGAATGCATATCCTGATCAATGGGAGTGCCTCAAGAATGTTAAAAGAATCTCTAAAGAGATTGTTGAAGAAAAGATAAAGGCCTGGGGAGCAGATGGCTTATTAGGGGGCCTATGTAATGATTTTGATGAAGATGCAGATGATACCATGGCGAGAAAACAGAAGCCTTGGGAAAAAGTGAAACTTTCTTTTTGTAAGGAAGATGCACCTTCCGTAGTAGAAATCATCATTTCTGATAAGATATACATTAATTCAAAAGGAATGCAATATAAAATGCAGAATGCTATAAGGAGAATGGCTGCATTTAGCAATTCGGAGTTCTATAAGACTGCAGGTATGGGCTTTTCAACGCAAGGTATGTCTAGAATCATTTCTTGTGGTTATGATGATGGAGATTATATTTGTATTCCGAGAGCTCTTTTTGATTCACTAATTGAAAAATTAAATGCATCTGGAATTCCATTTTCTCTTACTGATAACAGATGTAAGGGAACTCCTTTAGATGTTTCTTTCAATGGTGCTTTATATAACAAAGTATTTATTATGAGTGGTGAACATGGGTTGTATGAGAAATACGGATTTGAGAAGCTCGGAGATTTTGAAACGATTTATGGTGAAACGGATCAGCTGTTTGAGAAGGTGCTCTAAAAAGAGCTGAAGCATTACGGGAGCGGATTTTAATGGCAATTGAAAAGAGTGTTTTTAATCAGGGTAAGATGCAGATGTTCTTGCTACAGGAATATGGCCTCCATTTGACTGAGAGTCAGCATCTTTCTATGGGGACGGCGAATTGTTATAAGGTTAGTTGTAAGGAAGGGAATTATTTTTTTAAAGAATATCAGAAAGAGTATACTTTACAAACTGTAGAAAGAGAAACAGAGCTTGTAGATTACTTGTATTCAAAAGGATTTCCGGTTGCAAGGTTTATAAAGACTATAAGTGGAAATAGTTGCACTTTATTTAAAGGACATGTGATTAGCCTGCAGGAATACCTGGAAGGGAAATCATACCTGAACGATTTGCCACATAATCTTCTGAAGGATAGTGCAAAATATCTGGGGATATTACATTCCATACTCAAGGATTATCCAATGGAATCAAGCCTTGACGAAAAATGGGCCGCGAGTATCTCAGTGGAAGCGGTAAATAAGAAATATGACAGGCTGCTTGAGGCTTTGGAAAGAGAGAATAAGGATCCTAATTACAGTGTTGTCCGGCACATTAAATGAGTCCTCAATCTTCACTTTAAATGAGGCTGCATAGGGTGTCAGACAAAGGGTTCAGTCAGATTGTTTGACACCTGATTTTCAGATTATATAAATGAAATCATCCCTCACGCACTTTAAATGAGTGAGGGATGTAATCCTAACCAAGTTCGCAGTCATTGACTGCCTGCATGACGATGTCGGTTGTAATGAGATCAGCTTTGGCGCTGTCACCTATAAGGAGGCTGGCGTTACAGTACTTGTTTATGAGACGCGGAGTTCCATCAGCTGCGTTGAGTATTGCTTCTATTGCTGCATCATCAAAGATGGTCTGATTACAGC
>NZ_AUJZ01000043.1:0-4512 GCF_000424485.1 Butyrivibrio sp. WCD2001
ATTTGGATAGATACAAAAATAACATCAGAAAGCGGCAACTATGCACATGGATACACCTTTATCAGGAACCTGTTATACAACGAAGGTGCAAAGCTGCAGATTGTTGACGGCGTGCTGTCAGTCGTTCCAAACATTGATTATGCAAATACAGATGATTTCATAGTTGATACTGACCAATTTAAGGCAAAGAGACAGTATAACTCCCTTACCAGAATGCACTGTATGGGGCAGGGAGATCTTAGGGACAGATATACCATAGATTTGTATTTAGATAACAACGGGGGCTTACTGCCATATTGCCGTGATAATCCGGTAAAGGATAGTGATTACTATTCAGACCTGGAAAAGCTGTCTCAATCAACTAATCCAGAAGATATCAGCAATTACAACTTGATAAAAGACAATGTTGTACCCGGAATAAATGAGATATCTGAAATATATGACTATCCCAACGCTCAAACCACTTACCATTATGTGCTGCTGACTAGTAAGCCTGCTGACTGGGATACGGATCTGAATCCAGAACTGCCAATATCTGACCAAAACAAAAGATATGGATTTCAAAATTATTTCTACCAGGAATATAGCGAAGAAAAGGAAGCAACATCATATAAGCAGTATGAACGTCCCAACCTTGATACCCGGTACGATTTACAGTTTTCTATGCCTGGCGATTGGCTTTCTAATTTTGCCAACTATTACGAGCAGAAAGCTAATGGCTATGTCAAAGTCAGCGCAGTATCGGCCTATGACGTTGTAAACACAATGCCCACAGGATGGTATGAAGGCGCATATTCTAACTACTACCAGCTTATCGGCAGTTCGTACCAAAGAGTATCTTTAGTATCCGGCCAGATATTAACAACGTCGGAGCCCGAAAACTGGAGTACAAACTGGAAACAGTACACTTTGGCAAACGGGGATCATGTTCCTTCGATTGTGCCGCAACCATATTATAAAAAACTGGCTACTAAGCCTGCTGATTGGAATTCTAATTACGGCAATTATTACGGGCAGGATGGTATTGGCAATTATACGCATATTGCTGGAGTAAGTAAGACAAAATATAAAAAGCAGACTAAGAAACCTACGGACTGGGCTACAAATTACAAGCGCTATTACAAAAAAGCGAATAATAAGTATGTAGCGGTGCAGGCAACTTCGGATAAAAAGGCGCCAAAATGGGAAAAGGGTAAATATTATACTTCTTACACTGTGACAAGCGCGCCGGAATTTGTGCCAAATCTTACTTATCAGCTCGTCCAGGATCCTGAACATGCTCCTGTATGGGCGCCCGGAACATATTATACGAGCGGTAAAGTTGTCCCGACCTGGGGAACTATTACAGTCTACAAAAAGCGCACTGTCCCTACATGGCAGACAAACAAGTATTACACTGCTGTGACATACCAGCCCTTACCCCAATGGATAAGTAATTGCGCATATACGCAGTATGAAGACCATTACCAGGCACTTATTGAAGGTGCACTGAAAAAGATTGAGGACTATCGCAAGCAGGACACTTTGGACGTAAAACTGGATGAAAAACAGAGCTATGACATTAACGATATTATCGGCGCTTCGGATGAGGTAACTGGTATAAGCGTCAGAGAGAGAATTGTCCAGAAGATAATCAAGATCCAAAGAGGTGTAGTCTCCTTTGAGTATAGGAGCGGTAAATAAAAGACAAATAAGGGGTGATTCTTATGACTTGGCAGAGGTTTAAAGCACAGCCACATGAGAGAAAATACAACAAACACGACGGAAATATCACGCCCAGACTTTGCAGGATATGTGGGAAGCCTACCGACAACGGCAGCCACACCTGCAGAAGTTGCAGGGAGTTCCTAAAAGAGCAAGCTACAGAGAGGAGTGCTAAAGAAAATGAACACTGAAGAGATTAAGCAGGCCATTGTGCAGGATATTGGAGTCCCTGCAGACCTTCTTACAGGCGAAAGCCCAGAAGAGCTCATTGCACAGTCAAAGGCTTATCTGGCCTATAAAAAAGACATTCTGGAGAAGAAGGAACAGACACCACGGGAAGTATTCAAAGATTGGGTAGAAGGTAGGGACACCACCCCGATCGGGGAGCTGACAGCCCGACTTTCAGAGATTGAAACAGCAATCGCGCCCGGAACATATCCGGCAGTAAGTGACGGCGGGGAGATTGATGCAGGCTCATATAGGGAAACACCACGGGAAGTATTTGCAAGAAAAGCTCAGGAGCATTTTGCATATAACCCGTTTAAGGAAGGGCCCTGGATAAAGTTATGATAGGGGAAAAGGACCATGAAGACAGTAAAATGCGCTATTTGTGGCAGAGAATTTGAAACAAGCAGACCAAATAAAAAGTTCTGCAGCTTCACTTGCAAGGAAGCAGGGGCAAAACTGCGGCAAATGAAGTGGAAAGACAATAACAGTAACTATAACACGGAGTATATGAGAAAATACCGCGCAGCAAAAAAGGGGGAAGCAATATGATTAAAACATGTCCACATTGTGGGGGACCTGCATGCCTGAATTCAACTTTTAGTTTCAAACTTCGGAAATACTTTGTCGTAGTCCGTTGTGATATCTGCGGAGCCCAGGGAAAGGCATACGCAAGCGACAACAGCCCGGAAGGGGATAACTGGGACAGTGTTGCATGCAATGATGCAATAAATGCCTGGAATATGAGAGCAGGGGAATCCAGATGAGACAGCGGACTGACTACAAAATTTGCAAACATTGCGGGGCTAATATCGATATTGGAGAAGTGTGCGACTGTATGCGCCACGATTTGAACGCAGAAGCGCCTAGAAGGGCGTTAAAAGCAAAGCAAGGTACAATTTACCAATTGGAAATCATAAACGCCTTAAAACGGCAAATATGGGCTTATGAGAGCACGCATAATACAGCACACTCAAATGTGCATATTGATATATGCGTATAAATATATAAACATATACGCATAAATAAAATCACACTAACACTTACACATTTAAACAATAATATACGTATGTTTATGTAAGCACACGTGATATAATTATGTTGTTACTGTAAACACTCATTTTTAGGATCTCCGATGTTTGTAACACACAGCCCCAATTTGTTGCACTGAAAAGGCTTGTAGTTCCCAAAGGCTACAGGCTTTTTTATTTCTGGAAACGTGCGTATATGATATACTAAAATCGTATCTATTAATTGGTGGATGCCTTCTAAATACACGGAAACACTGAAGAGCCCTTAATGCGAGTAGGGGCTTTTCGTGTTTATATAATCTTTTGATTGCTGAAAACGTTTATTGACAGCTTAAAGCAGTTTATACTAATATCATCACAGGGCGATTCAGCCTAAAAGTTTTTTCATTTTTTTACCTGAAGAGTGCGAGAAACCGCACAAATACTAGATTTTCCAAACAACAAAAGCCTTTAAAAGGATCCTTTTTACACTGAATTATCAAATTGCGGCATTCTGGGCGTTTAATTTTAGTGCGAAGGTGATTTTTAAGCAGCCTTAAAAGCAGACCATTGTAAAATTTTATAAATACCAAAGGGGGCAGAAATGAAAGTAATATCAATTCTGAATCGTAAAGGTGGAGTGGGCAAAACCGCGACAGTGCAAGCACTAGGGGCAGGACTTCAGAAGAAGGGCAAGCGCGTATTGTTCATAGATCTGGATAGCCAGCTCAATCTGTCTTATGGCATGAAAGCAAATTGGCGTGCACCGGGAAGCATGGAAGTGCTGCAGCGAGAAGTGGAACCTGCAGAAGCGATCCAGCACACGGAACAGGGTGACATTTTGACAGCTTCAGAAGGACTGGCAACGGCAGACATTAAACTAACCGAAACGGGCAAGGAATACCGCCTAAAAGAAGCCCTGGAAGCCGTTAAGGGGAAATATGACTATGTTATTATTGACACCCCTGCACAGCTTGGAATTGTCACAGTAAATGCCCTGACAGCTTCGGACAGTGTTGTTATACCAGTGCAGGCGGAAGCATATAGCCTTATGGGATTCAATCAGCTTTATGCAGCCATTGATACAGTAAAGAAATATTGTAACAGCAAACTGAAAATTGATGGGGTATTGATAACCAGATTTGATAAAAGACCAGTAATTGGACGAGATATGCAGGAAAACATGCAGATAATTGCGGAACAGCTTCACACCAGATTGTATACACGTCCCATCCGTGAGTGTGTTGCAGTAAAGGAAGCACAGGCCCTGCAGACAAATATTTTCGATTATGCACCACGCTCAAACGCAGCTGAAGACTATGCAGCCTTTATAGAGGAATTATTGAAAGGGGGAAAATAAACAATGACATCTAAAAGAGAATTTAGGTCAACGCTTGGAACTATTGGCCCTATTGGAGCAGTTGACGCGTATATAAGTAAGCCCGTCCAGGAAGAGGAGCCAAAAGAGGAAGCTCCAACCGCGCAGGATCCGGCAGAACAGAAAAGCACAAAAAAGAGTACTACAAAAGAAATTCAGAAGATTGCAGAAAATATCCCTGAAGGGTATCGGCTT
>NZ_AUJZ01000044.1:0-4042 GCF_000424485.1 Butyrivibrio sp. WCD2001
GTCTCTCCTTCTACATATTCCATCACTATGTAGGCAGTATTATTCTCTTGAAAGAAATCCTTAACGTGAACAATACCCGGCAGATCCGAAAATTTAGCCAGACTTCTCGCCTCTCTGACAAAGCTGTCTTTCCACTTTTCATATTGAGGGCGATCGCTGGAAGTATAATTTGTGACCATGCTGGTGACGCCGGACTCTCTGGTTACAAATCCGTTGGGATAAAATTCTTTAATTGCGACCCTGATTTCCAGATTTAAATCGAGACCTATATATGTTATTCCAAACCCACCTTCACCAAGTACATTCCCTACCAGATATTTACCCTGCAAAATCGTATATGGCTTCAGTGCATGCGTATTAGATTCTTCAGTCTGATTATTCCTATATCCGCAATAAGGACAGACATGACTACTTTCACCCATGTCTTTCATACAGTTTGGACAAATATGAGTAATATCTATATCATTCAAATCAGCCCCTCCTGATGATAATTACTCTAGACTATTATTAATTATCCTATAATCCGTTAAAAACATAATAAAAAAATGATAAAAAATGAGTAAATATTTTGCCTCAGCCATGCTTATGCAGTTCTATAATTCATGCATAAATGTTCAGAAATATCCTGTACTACTTCTTTCATTATCCAAAGATCAATATGGTTTATATTGCAAATTATTCCTTTCTTGATAGTTCTTGATAAATGCAGCATTATTTTTCTCTATCCCATATAATGTCCCATCAAAGTACGGATTAGGTTCATACCATGATAAACTTCTAAAATAGTTATTTAACTCACTTGATTTGAAAATATACCCATGTCTGGCATAGATTTCATTCCTTGCATAAGTTAATTCTTTTGCGGATAGGCCGCCCAAGTCTGATTCTGTCAATGCATATTCACTGCTATACCAAAGTATATATTCCGAGTATCCACTTCTTGCTGCAAGATTTTCCTCATATGCTTTAGCCGCTGCATCAAAATCAACTAATTCACCTGTAATACTATTTGTCCATATGCCTGTTTTTTTATTAAAATCATAAAATCCTAATGTCGACGATGTTGTTGTTGCATACGGGTCATACAACCATATAGTAACCGTCTCATCAGTTTCATGATCAATCTCAGCAGCAATATTATTAGTACCGTAATACGTTGCATAATAAATCATAATTGTATCTTTTAGGTCATCATAATTAATATTTACTGAATTAGTGGGAGTACTATTTGTCTCCTCTTTGTACTCTTGTGTATCTAATTCATTTTGAGGCTCTGATTGTGTGTCAATTGTATTAGTATCACTCTCAGAAGCAGGACCAGTAGCAGTACTTGTTACTTCCTCACTTCCAGTAGCCACAGCTAAATCATCAGATACATCATCTTTTTTTACATTCTGATAAACAATGACAAACAATAGAATGAGTACAATAGCAGTCAATCCCGCTATACATGCAAAATATATTTTTTTCTTGTCATGAACTCCTTTGTCTTTTGCTTGAATAAATTCAGAATTATTTTGTACCAATTCAACACCATGAATATTTTGTGCTGATTGCACAGTATTAGTGTTTTGTATGGACTGCCCCGCATATGAATCCTTATAACTAGCATTACCACCAGTATTGTCGTACAGCTTGGCTTCCAGCTCCCCCATTGTTTTGATTCGATTTTCTGCTAAGACAGCCAGACCGTTAAGTAGTGCTGATTCCTCACTCTTAGTTATGCTAATTCCATACGAAGAAGGATACTTCATAGTATCCTGTCTCATACGCTCCATGGATTCTGGAGGCTTTTCTCCAGTTATGCAACGGTATATCGTTGCACAAAGTGCATATACATCTGTCCACGGTCCCTGATTACCCTTTGATCTGTACTGCTCTTCTGGAGCAAACCCTGGTTTCAGCAATACGGATAAGCTCCTGTCATCACCGTTGCCAAAATCTCTAGCAGCGCCAAAATCTATAAGTTTTACGCTGCCGCCTTCCTGAATCATGATATTATCCGGACTGATATCCCTATGAATTATCTGAGCCTGATGTATCTTAGCGAGTGACTGTATTACCGGCCTCATCATCGAAAGTGTTTCCTGAACAGGCATTTTTCCGCCACAGTTTTTCAAATGGCTTTTAAGAGTCTCTCCTTCTACATATTCCATCACTATGTAGGCAGTATTATTCTCTTGAAAGAAATCCTTAACATGGACAATACCCGGCAAATCCGAAAATTTGGCCAGACTTCTCGCCTCTCTGACAAAGCTGTCTTTCCACTTTTCATATTGAGGCCGATCACTGGATGTATAATTTGTGACCATGCTGGTGACACCTGACTCTCTGGTCACAAATCCGTTGGGGTAGAATTCTTTAATTGCGACCCTAATTTCCAGATTTAAATCGAGACCTATATATGTTATTCCAAATCCACCTTCGCCAAGTATGTTTCCTACCAGATATTTCCCCTGTAAAATCGTATATGGCTTCAGTGCATGTGAATTGAATTCTTCAGCCTCACCATTCCTATATCCGCAATAAGGACAGACATGACTACTTTCACCCATGTCTTTCATACAGTTTGGACAAATATGAGTAATATCTATATCGTTCAAGCAAATCCTCCTAGCGATTATCGCGCTTTAACAACTCTAATTATTCGGTATACAGTTAAAAACATGATTAAAAAAATCCAATAATATCTATGCTGTACCCCTTTTTTCAAAAAATAATAGTAAAAAAAGACTAAATGGAATATTTCTCAATTTGTTTTTACCTGCGTTTCTGATATCCACCCTTCAACCCAATTACCATTGAAATAATATTGAATTTTGTACCATACCTTTCCGTTGTCTTCACGTGTCACCCCGTCAATAACATCTAATACTTCTCCTGTTGATATCGTCGTTATTATGGCATATTCTGTCCCAGGTCCAGTCCTCATATTCACATAGCCATCGGATGCCGTAACAGTAACTGTAAACATTACATTGTTATATACATATGCATATTCATCTGATGTATCAGAGCCACTATACTTTACATATGTACACTCATAATTTCCATTAGAATCGTACACATCCAATTTATATTTTCCGTTATCTAATTTAGGGTAAAAATAATATCCTGCTTTAGAACCAGAATATTCAATTTCTCCATAAAATTTGTCATTTCCTTTATAATAAAGTGTTCCGTTAAACTCATTACCTCTAAAATTCTCTCTTACATATCCACATTCCGAATTACTTATCCCATGTGCATACAATTCAAAATATAGGATAGTATCCATCCATCCTTCATCATATTCTCCACTCCAATCTAAATAATCTCTATAATCACCTTGAACTTCTATATTATCAGTCTTATTATCATTACCTGAATCAGAGGGCGTGCTCTCTGTACTTTCTGTATCATCCTCGTCTACCGTCTCACTTTCTGTACCAACATCAACTGTATTTTCTATCCCCGATTCTGTACTAATATCACTACTCTCAGTTTCACTTTTTTCTACAATCTCTTCCTGCTCCGAAATAATTTCCTTATCCTTAGAATTCTGATTCACAGTAACTTGAGCTTCATCGTAATACTTATTGTTTCTACTAATCCCAAAAACAAAACCAAATATCAAAAGGAGTACAACCACAGTCAATGTAGCAATGCATGCAATGTACATATTTTTCTTGTCTGGAACACCCTTATTATTAGCAGTTCCAGAATATAAAGAATTATCCGTATCATTTTGTAAGGAATCAGCTTCATATGTGGTCTGTCCTATCTGTCCCATGTCGGTACTTTGTAAAGACTGAACAGGATTTGAATTATTAAAACCGGCATCCACCTCTGTGTTATCGTACAACTTGACTTCAAGCTCTCCCATTGTTTTGATTCGATTTTCAGCTAAGACAGCCAGTCCGTTAAGCAGTGCTGATTCCTCACTCTTAGTTATGCTAATTCCATACGAAGAAGGATACTTCATAGTATCCTGTCTCATGCGCTCCATGGATTCCGGAGGCTTTTCTCCAGTTATGCAACGGTATATCGTTGCACAAAGTGC
>NZ_AUJZ01000045.1:0-3756 GCF_000424485.1 Butyrivibrio sp. WCD2001
CCGTCACTGTAAGCAGCACAAGCCACATCCCAAAAGCAGCTATTCTTGTTAATGTTATCGAGTTCTTTACTTTATCCCATATCATGAGCATTTCCTCCAAATAAAAAGGACACCAGGTGAATTCCTGATGTCCTATGTGTCAATTATTCAATTCCTTAAGCAATGATGTCTTGCAGCTTCTCTCCGCAAAACGGGCAATATGATATCTTTTTTCTATACTCCTTGGCATCACCGTCCCAGTTTACAATTCCTATCTTCAATGATTTTGTCTGTAACTCTATTGTTCCCGTAAAATACAGTACTCCAGCGAATCCAAAATCAATATCATCCGAAAAGAACTCTTTATCGCGAACATCCATGTTCGGGTTCATTTCATTGCAAAATCTACACATAAAAAACTCCTTACATAAAAAATAGCTTGTTACCATCAAGGCGGCCGCAAGATGATGATCATACTTTAACAAAATCACTGTTCTATAAACACGACACTGATGTCACAATATAATCACAAGCTATTTTTTTGCTGCCTATTTAAGTTTGTTACGTGTAAGTGTTCCTACAATACCATCCGGATCAAGACCAGAAGCCTTCTGAAACTGGATTACGGCTGCTTTTGTCTTAGGCCCAAAATCACCATCGATAGAAAGGCTATATCCTTTTGTACGGAGCTGAGTCTGAACCCATTTAACAGAATCTCCCTTCATACCAGCCTTTACATTAAATAAGGGCTCTTTGTATGGATTCTCGATGATATCTCCTGCTTCACCGTCCCATGCAAAAAGCCCATATTTTTCAATTGTTTTTATAAGTGTCTTATCGTAATCCTTGCCAGTAGCATAGCCATCCCTGTATACATTCTGGCAAGCGGTCTTATAATCCCTGCAGCCAATTAGATTACTGTACCTCTTCATCCTATGAAACATTGCAGAATGGTCTGCAATTGATTCTTTCCATGACGGATACTTCCTAAAGGGAGCTGCTATAGTGATGTACTTACCATTCACATACTCCTTGGTGTTCATGGTAACACTCTGACCGTTATAATTCCCCTTAATGCCAAAAAGGTTGTTTGCCTTAACAGTCAGACCGCTATTTCCTTTATTACTCTCAATAAAAGCCTGAGCTGCAGTAAGCGATGCCAGGATACCTGTGCTCTTGGCATCAACAATTACAAGAGGCTTTATCTTACTAAGAAACTCTTCTGCTGTATAGCTCACTTCCCCTCCTTCCCGGAAGCATCCACATAAGCTTCACATGCTGCATAGATTGCTGCAGAAAGTACCGTACATACAGTACCGATAGCTGTAACTGTGTTATTTCCGCTCTGGATACCTGCTACACTCGCACCAATAGATGCAAGAAATGCTGCAAAACAAAGTAAAAACTTCCTTGATGTAATCCTTGTTACAAAATCTCTCATTCTCCATATCCTCCTCTGATCTTAAAAATGTTCTCAAGGCCACTCTTGACCATATATGCAAAAACGCAGTCCCTAAGGATCTGCGTATTGCAATCGATAAATGTAGGAAGGCTGTCGAAGTTTTCATAGAGAAGCATTACCCCCATCGAATAAACATCCCCAATAACAAAAAGAGCAGTACATATAAGCACCACTCTCTTTGAAAATTCCCACAGCCATCTGTTTTTATTCAGTTTTTTCACCATAAGGCGTCCACCCTCTTTCCTGTCCCTGGTTCGATAAGAACTCCTGGAGTTCCTTCTCTACAGCCCTACACTGGTCTATATCATTACCATTTATGGCATGGCGAACAAGTGCAAACTGAGCCCTGATTGTCACAGACATTGTTCTTTCAAGATACTCTATCCTTCGCTTGTCATTATTAAAGTAATGATCATAATGATCTGCCTTATGCTCCAATGCACTGACCCTCTTGTCGAGTTCCGAGATAGGACCTTTGGCAAGCGTGATTATCGATGTTATCTTTTCTATCAGTGTTATGAATGTTATCGCAGCCCCTATAAGACCGCATATAACAAGGATTGCCTGCTCTGTTGTAAAATTCATATTCTCCTCCTATCATTCGTAAGTCATCGTATATGAACACTTTATAGGCTTCTGTGCCCCGGTCCTTACGATAGTCACTACTTTTCCACCTTTCTGCATCGGATTGAAAGTCACACTATCTCCTTTATTTCCAAGAGTACCAACCGGTCCAGGACATAATATATTAGCTTGTGAGCCATTGTACTCTACCATCGTTATTGTGCAGGATGTAGCTCTTTCTGCCGGTAAAGCCACGGAAGAATCTGTAGTAATAGTCAAATTCTCTGCTTTCCATTTCACTTTTCCATCTGCTTTGCCTTTGTCATATACTTTACCAATATTAGTCACTATGGTATCAGGGCTTGCGTTATCGGCTGTAGAAACGCCCTTGTTGGTACATGCTTTTGCTATCTTCTTACAGCCATCCTGAAAAGACTCCTTTATAGAATTAAGATCTTTCTTTGTACTCTCCAGATCCTTTTGAAGCTCATAGGCCCCCGAAAAGCTATAGAATTCCTTATACACAGCAGAAAACTGTGTCGCTCTCGTAAATAACGAGGCAATTGAAAAACATCTGAGGACTTTATCATTTTCATTCTCAGTTTCTGTAGGGTCTTCAGGAATTGCAATCCCCATCGGACTTGTACCTTCTTCGCTCCCCTGCAGATACCTGAATTCTGCCCTCTCCTCACCTGTAATATTGTTTTCTATGATAAGAAGTACTATCCTGTCACGTCTGTAATAAGATGAGTTTTCAAGAGTATCAGCCTGCAGATAAATAGGTTCTGTAATCTCAAAAAATCTGCCTCCAGCATAACCACATCCTTCACTAAGTTTCATTCTCAATCCATCCATCACAGTCATTTCGAATTTCCCGTCTGCCTCAAAGAAAACAACACTTTTTGAATTCCCCAGAATACCTGCATTATTTCTTGCTGCCTGCAGCGCAGTTACATGAGGTTTTCCTCTATGTCCAGTTACAAGTTCTACCATCTCTCCTCCTATCCAACATCATACGTGATCGTAGTGATGCCTCTTTTTATTTTTACTGTCTTTTGAATCACACGTGCTTTTGCAGAAAGGCCGGTAACCTCGTCAGAAGCTCCGACAATATCATTGATGTCATACTCTCTACCATCTTTAAGCTCTATTCCAAGCTCATCCTTTTCCTGGTATTCAGCTATCTTTTTAAGAGCGCCCTCTACTAAAGCGGCATAGTGATCTTCAACCTTAGTAAAGAATGCACCCTTTGCCCACGTTGGAAAGAGCTGATACTCAACCGCCTTGTAATATTTCCCGCTGCTCCAATATGGGTAATCACCTTTCTCGTAATATTTTCCTGCCTTAAAGGAAGGAACTGCTTTTGTTGCATAGAAAAAAGAGCCCGATACAAATGCTGGAGCATATGTACCTGCGCTCTTTTTCCAATAGTATTTGCCAGCCTGCCATGCCGGTGCATCATACACTGTATCTTTCCTAAAGAAAGTATTTGCTTTCCATTTGGGCTTTTTCTTATATAATTCTGATAATTGATATTTCTTTGTCTTTTTGTTTACTGTCTTGTTCTTATAGTAATACTTCCAGTTCGTACTCCAATCTGAAGGCTTTATCGTCATCTTCACATACACTTCTCTTGGAACACCCTGGACGGAACGTTTCTCTATTGCAGTTCCTGTCGAATAGTCAAAATAGTAGCTGCTGTAGCTCGTCCCCCAGTCTGGTGGCTGAGATGTTGTATAAAAGTATTGCTC
>NZ_AUJZ01000046.1:0-3510 GCF_000424485.1 Butyrivibrio sp. WCD2001
CCCTGCCACAGCATTCAGTGCATCAGAAACAAGTGTCTTTACATCCTCGAGTTTTTCATGAAATTTGCTTCTAAGATTCTCCAATGCTTCCTGTGCCTTCTCTGGGATATGGGCGAGTTCTTCCCTAAACTTGCTCGTCAGCTCCTGAAGTTTTCCTCCAGACAGGGTATTTATCAACTGAAATCCCGTGCGGTACTTCTCAGTCATGACAGTCCATATGGCTGCTGCAGTTCCTTTGATGCCTCCGCCATGTGATTCATAAGCACTCTTTACTTCATTGAGTTTTCCTTTCACCACGTTCAATATCGCATTCTGGGCAGTCGATGTGGCGCTCTTTACATTGTTCCACACGCTTGAGCATTTCTCTTTGACATTGTTCATGGCATTGGAGACGCTGTTCTTCACATTGTCAAATGCCTGCTTCGTGCTCTCCTTAATGGAGTTCCACTTCTCAGAAAGTTTTCCCGCCAGTTCCTGTGCCTTTGCTTTTATGGTGTCCCAGTTCTTATATAGAAGGACACCTACTGCCACTAAGGCTGCTATCACAGCTGCTGCAATAAGGACCGGCGGCGAAAGTGCTCCTATTGCACCGATCAGTGTACCGCCTATAGAGATGACTGATCCTATTGCTGAAACTATCGTTCCTATGCTTGAAATCACTGTACCTACAACTACCAGTACCGGTCCCACAGCTGCAGCAACAGCTGCTATCTGAACTATGATCTTCTGCTGTTCCGGAGAGAGTGCTGCCATCTTTGCGGAAAGTTCCTGAAGGAATCCTATGCCCTGCTGAAGATATGGAAGCAGGACTGTTCCAAAACTTATGCCGACATTCACAAGGCCGCTCTTTAACTGTTCTATCTGAGATGCTGTTGTTCCATATCTCTTCTCCGCCTCTGCCTGCAATGCCGTATTCTCATTAAAAGCTGAATTTGCTGTATTCACAGCCTGCCCCGTCATATCATAGGCAAGGGCAAGTGACTGCAGCATGTTGGACTGCCTTATTCCCGTCATTCCAAGATCATCAAGTGCAACAAGTGCGCTCTCTCCATTCTCACCCATCACACCGAGTGCTCTTATGAATTCCTCCGTAAGTTCTCCGGCTCCGCCTTCCTCCTTCCATAATTCCCTGAATCCTTCAGCGGTATATCCCGTGATACCTGCTATGGTCTCAAGGGAAGATGCCCACTTGCCATTTGCATCGCCTGCAGTTCCGGCAAGTTCCACTGCTTTTGAAATAGTTGTAAGCGTCTGGCTCATAGCGGTACCGCCAGCCTCAGCCTGTATGCCTACAGAAGTCATTGCAGCAGAAAGTCCGAGGATTTCTGTTTCGGAAAGACCAGCTATGGTTCCTGCCGATGCGAGCCTTGTTGCCATGTTCACTATCTCGGATTCTGTTGTCGCATAATTATTCCCAAGGTCTACGATAACGGATCCGAGCCTGTCCATATCATCAAGTGACGTTCCTGTTATATTCGCAAACCTTGCAAGCGCTGTTGCTGCTTCATCAGCTGAGAGGTTTGTAGTATCTCCCAGCATTATCATCGTCTTTGTAAAATCAACTATATGATCAGCGCCGACACCGAGCTGACCTGCTGCCTCCATTACTCCGGCAATGTCGCTCTGTGAAGAAGCTGTCACTGTGGCCATCTCCTGTATGGCTTTTGACAGGTCTTCATATGATGTGGTCGCTGTTTCATCCACTGTCTTCTTTACTCCGGTGAAAGCATCCTCAAAATCAATGGCGCTCTTTGCTGCTGCCGCACCGAGACCGAGTATCGGAGTGGTCACCTTCTTGGTGAGGTCACCGCCGACATCCTTTATTTTGTCTCCCGTCGCTTTTATCTTTTCACCGGAATCCTTGAGGCTGTCCCCAAGAGCTTTCATCTTATCGCCCATAGCACTAAAAGAGGATGCCGAGGAATCAAGTGATCCCGCAGCATCCTTCAGTTCATTGAGCTTTATTGTTGTGGCTTCGATTTCCCTTCTCAGATTCTTCGCCTGATCAGAATTTTTATCAAAACCATCTGTGTTCTTAAGCTGTTCATAGGCTTCTTTCTCAGCCTTTAGCTTTTCTTCTGTATCCGCTATCGCTTTTGACAGGTATCCCTGCTTTTGCGATAAAAGTTCTGTATTCCCAGGATCCAGTTTCAGGAGCTTATTGACATCCGTAAGGCACCCTTGGGTAGTTCTTATGCTTTTGTTTACACTCTCAAGTGCTTTTGAGAGCTTTGTGGTATCACCGCCAATCTCGACTGTGATACCTTTTATTCTATCTGCCATGCCAGCTCCTTTTTATGCATGAAAAAGGCACCAGACTTTAAAGCCTGATGCCTTCATCGCGGTTCTATGTATAACTACTATTTTCTTGAGTTTTCTTCTGCAGCTATCGCATCACGATTAGCTTTTTCATATGCATTTAACATTGAATCACCCATTGCATTGAATTCATCAGGTGTATAACGTGGTGAATACCAAGATTTGCTGTTAAAGTAGTTCTGTAAATCAGCAGAATTAAACATTCTTCCGTGCCTAGCATAAATCTCATTTCTTGCAATACGCAGTTCCTCATTAGTTAGGCTGTGTATGTATGATTTATCAATATATGAACTATCTGAGCCGTATAAAACATATTCATCATAGTCTCCGGTATCACCCGGATCACCATATCCATAATCGTACGCATAATAGTTGTCATCATAACTATAGTTACTCGGATTAGCATGCGAATGAGCACTAAGCATAATGCTTTCCCAGTCTCCTATCGGATCACTAGATAGCTGGTCATAGTAAACTTCAATCACTGGATGTTCAACAGGATCCTGTTTATCTGTGTATGGATTAGTAGAATAATAAGTTTCAACACCAACATACTTCCCATAAATTATTAGCATATCATTTTCTACCCATGACATACTCTTATCCTGCTTCTTATTAACAAGAATGAATTCCTCATCCCAATTCCAGCTCATATTGTCTCTGTATGATTCATCATAATAAATTATTGCACCCTGAAATTTCATATTGTCAGAGTTTCCAACTGGAGATCCCAATCTTATAGGTAGGCAAACATATTCACCAGTCCTATCCCTATATCTCATAGCATCCATATAATTAAAATATGCATCTGCGCTAGAGGCGATTGAATCTTTTGAAATATCCGCAGCGTCAGCATGAATACAAGTACTACATATAATTAACAATATTACAAAATGGAATATCGCAAAAAAAGATAATCTCTTCTTCATAAAAGCACCATCCTTTCAGCCAACATTACTTCATCATTATTGTATAAATCGATGGTTGAATATTCTATTAAATACAAATTAAATAAAGAGTACTATGAATTTATTTTTCACAATCCTTACTACTACCTGATTATTAATTTCAAAATCTGTCGAAATCTTCTTGCGTAGGAAGAAAATCATATTCCTCATGATCATTGGCGTTTTCAGTTATCATATCAAACACCATGCCGATATCGAGGTTATCAAGCTCAGATAGAGAAAG
>NZ_AUJZ01000047.1:0-3201 GCF_000424485.1 Butyrivibrio sp. WCD2001
GATGCTCAAGCAAACGTTTCTCCACGTCAAGCCAACTCAGTTCCATATGAAGATTCTTATTATCCTGAAACCTCGCTTTTAATATTTCTAACATGTTTTACCCCTCCAATCCGCGATTTGCCTTAGTCTATTATCCTGAAAGTTATATTTTTAACTTTTCACCGCTCTGCTTCCTCTTTTTGTTTAGTAAGAGCAATCCAATCTCACCTATTACAATCATCCCTCTTTTACTGCGTCCAGAGGAAAGGGTATTACATTTGATGGTTCATTTTGTTGTGCTATCCATAGCGTCAGTTTCTGCTGCATATTCATCCAGCTTTCTGGAGATGTATTAGTTGCCTTGCTTATCCTTATGGCCATTTCCGGGCTAAGAGAAGCTTTCTCATTAACAAACTCTGACAATGCTTTTCTACTAACTCCTAGCATCCTCGCTGCATCGGTAACTGTGAGATTCAATGGTTTCATTACATCTTCCAAGAATACATTTCCTGGATGTGTAGGTCTTCTAGTCATGTATCTTTCCTCCTTCCTCAGTGATAGTCCATGTAGTCTACAAGAAATGCATCCTGACCCTCAAAGTAAAAAGTCATTCTCCAATTACCATTTACAGTAACAGCCCACATATCCTGCTTATCACCTTTAAGTGAGTGTAATCTATACCCAGGCAAGTTCATATCTTGAGCACTGGTGCTGGCATCCAATCGGTCAAGCATTCTCGCTAATTTCGGTGCATGATCTGGCTGAATTCCCTTCTTTGAACCAGTTTCATAGAAGTCTTTTAAGCCTTTATGTGCAAACGATTTTATCATGTCATTATTATAACCTGTAACGTTACAGGTGTCAAACTCCCTTTCTGTATTATTTACCTTCTCCAGAATCTGATATTAAGCAAAATAGTTATAACTGTTCCAACTCCAGTAATTATCAGCCGTGTGTTCATAGGTGTAACATCACTAAGTTCATAGCATAGAAAAGCGACAACCAGACAGCCGATAATACTTCCCAAAATCTTGGCAATAGTAAAACAGTGCTCAAGAACAAGCGTAACAATTACAGTTACTCCATATATAATTAGGCTTGTTTTTGAATCCAATCCCATGTTACGAGTAAGGAATAATGGAATAAAGCCAGCACTGGCAGCATTGAGGATATCAATCCTCATAATGAGAATCCCAACAGCTGAAAGGACCAATGCAAGTGGAATAGCAGCAAGACCTCCCAGAGCGCCGGCAGCACTGCTTGAAACGCTGTCTGATACGCTATCGTGTCTATTAAAGAAAAACTTATCTTCATCCCACATTATTTGTCACCCTTTTTAATCTGATTCAATTTGTTGACATACACTGCAGCCCTGCAATAGAACTTGAGCTGCTCTTCGCCATCTTTTATTGTTGTGGCTCTCTCGACTCCTTTTGCTGTACCCTTCTTAACTGCCTCATTGAACATCTTACCAAGGCGGGCCCTTATCTGTGCCGGTGATTCCTTGATCTTGTACTCTACAAGCACCTCATTCACATCCGCAAAAGTAGGAAGATCTGCCAGAGTGAACTCTTTATCCATCTTCTTGGCTTCCTTGATCATCTCGCCAACGGCCACTGTATAGTCGTAGGTAGTTCTTTTACCGAAACGCTCTTCCAACATCTCGCAGATATAATAGTTTACTGTGATATTCTGCTTCTTAGCTTCCTTCTCAATACGATCATACATATCCTGTGTAAGTGATAGATTTACTCTTGGCATATCTTCATCCTCCTATGAGTGTTGAACAGTTATGTTATATTTCGATTATATGAGTGTCGAACACATATGTCAAATGCTTTTATATGGCTCTGTATGCCTGATCATGACTTACCTCTGACTGGTAATAGCTACCCATAGTCGTTGGTGCGTTGAAAAGAGCTGAGAGCAGATAGTTCTTTATATTCCGCACCTTGGTGGTATTGTCTTTCATACATCCCATGAATCGTGGAAAATCCCCACCAGTTAATTTAGACAAGTATCTTGTCGGAAAAGAACATCGATATTGCACCTATCAGGACGGAGCCAGACTTTACAGCATGGCATGAACCAACATAAACCTCTTTTTCAACTTCGCTCAAGGTCAATCCTATAGCTTCATTAAGCTGTTCAAGGTTTTCTGGTTTTGATAGCCATTCAGAAAAATCATACTGTTCATGATTCCAGAGCT
Source organism: Butyrivibrio sp. WCD2001 (assembly GCF_000424485.1). Classification (NCBI taxonomy): domain Bacteria; kingdom Bacillati; phylum Bacillota; class Clostridia; order Lachnospirales; family Lachnospiraceae; genus Butyrivibrio; species Butyrivibrio sp. WCD2001. Next base: position 2,189 of record NZ_AUJZ01000047.1, read on the forward strand.
TCCTAATATCCACTTCCTGTAATTTCCCAAGCTTAATAGTTGCCATTTGTGCCCTCCTAGTCCACAGATTCCAAATACTGCACGTTCTTACCATGCTTTTCAGCATATTCAATCTCAGATTGTGTGCTATCTCCGATATATCCACCAACATTGATAACATATATGCTATCGGCCATATCTATCTTACGTTTATGCATATCGTCCAGCATTTCCTTAGTCTTGGTCATGGTTCCTTCATCCATATTCTCCCACACTTCCTGATCGCCCGAATGACCAAAGAGGCCAACACTGATTACTGGAATAAGAATCATAAGCGTTTATATGACTGCGCAACCTTTTATGCCAACGGTACTTTAGGTTTACTTAAAGACTGGCTTTTCTCAGGCTGCGAAAATAGAAACGAAACTTTGAAAAGCATCAATCTGATAGATGAATCAATAGAGACCATTTACAAAAACCAGTAACATACTCCAATTTATTTTCTTTGCCTAAATCAATCAGAGCAGGAAATATCTCTCAAATAATCCCCTATTCTTTTCCAATCTCCGACCATTAGTTTTGAAGCTGTACTTATCCTATCGCCTTTTACTCCAGTTCTCGTAGCCTTTGCCCTTACCCTGCTTAAGCTTTTCCTGAATGTTTATCAGAATATCAAACTCATGGAAAGTGCTCTCCTTACAGCTGGTTGATGATATATCAAGTAGAGTAAGTAAAATGATAGAACTCAATCTTGGTTACTTATGCTTGGGAAGAAGTATTCCTAGCCTTTCAGGAGGAGAAATACAGAGGGTTAGAATTGCGAATCAGCTTAATTGTTCATTGACAGGGCTTTTATACATACTTGATGAACCATGTAAAGGATTACATTTTAGAAATGATCTTTATAACATCATAGATAAAAAAGTGTATGCTGGAGCCAATCCCACTATCTATATCCAATCCTGATGCAGACAGGAGTTCCCCGATCAAAATGTTCAGCCACTTCATTCCCAGGATCTGTGTCTGAATAAAGT
>NZ_AUJZ01000048.1:0-2088 GCF_000424485.1 Butyrivibrio sp. WCD2001
ATGATGCAGCCTATAATACCTTCAATGTGGATGATACGGGACAGCAGTCCTTTAGTAAATGGCGTGTGCTTATTATTCCTACAGGCAAGGGCAGTTTTATAGCCAGGAACATAGACACCCCAAAAGAGCCTGTAAAGAAGAACCGCTACAGGAAGAAGGGCGCAAACGTTATTTTTAACAGTAAGGCGCTTTATACGGCAAATAAGCCTATTTTCGTAGTAGAAGGCGAACTGGATGCACTAAGCGTTATAGAAGCAGGCGGCGAAGCAATAGGCCTAGGGAGCACAAGCAACTATGCACAGCTTATAAACCTACTTAAGGCGAAGCAGGCAGTGCAACCGCTTATACTGGCCTTAGATGCAGACGAAGAAGGCAGGAAGACAGAAGAAAAACTGGCAGAAGAGCTTACAGCCCTGCAGGCTTCCTTTTATCGGTATAACCTTTACGGAGCTGCCAAAGATGCAAACGAAGCGCTTTTACTTGACCGCGAAGGATTTATAAGCGAAGTAGCCTCTGCAGAACGGGCAAAAGAAGCCGAACTGGAAGCAATGGCAGAAGCTGCTAAGGAAGACTACCTGAAGACAAGCGCAGCACATGAACTGCAGAACTTCTTGGGCGGGATAACAGACAGCGCTGACACACCAGCACTTAGCACCGGCTTTAAGATCTTGGACCATGTTCTGGACGGCGGTTTATACGAAGGCCTTTATATTATCGGCGCTATATCATCACTAGGAAAAACCACCCTGGCACTGCAGATCGTAGACCAATTAGCACAGCAGGGGCAGGACTGCTTAGTATTTAGCCTTGAAATGGCACGAAGTGAACTTATAGCGAAGAGCATAAGCAGGCTTACTTTCTTAGCGGCAGAACGTAAAGCAGATGCAAAAACCACAAGGGGAATAACAGCCGGAGCTCGCTGGAAGAGCTACAGCGACACCGAAAAGGCTTTGATAAATAAGGCCATGCAGACTTACAAGGACTTCGCACAGCATATTTATATACATGAAGGTGTAGGCGACATAGGCATACAGCAAGTAGCGGACACAGTAAAACAGCACATAGCAATAACAGGCAATAAGCCAGTAGTGCTTATAGACTACTTGCAAATACTAGCCCCTTACGATATGCGGGCAAGCGATAAGCAGAACACGGATAAAGCCACACTTGAACTTAAGCGACTTAGTAGGGATTGCAAAATACCAGTAATAGGCATAAGCAGCTTTAACAGGGACAACTACACAGCGCCGGTAAATAATGCCAGCTTTAAGGAAAGCGGCGCAATAGAGTACAGCGCAGACGTTTTAATAGGCTTGCAGTATGAAGGCATGGACTACCAAGAAGGCGAAACCGACAACGCTCGCCAGAAGCGTATAAGGGAACTTATAAAGAACATGGAAGAAAAGGCAAGGACGGGCGAAGCACAAACGCTGCAAGCTAAAGTACTCAAGAACAGGAACGGCAGCAAGGGGCAGGCAGAATTTAGCTTTTATGCCATGTTTAATTGCTTTGAGGAATATGAGCCCGACTTTGAACCGGTAGAAAAAGATTCAGACGTATTTAGTGGGATGACTGCGAAGTAAACACACAGGGCAAACCACAAGATATTGATTTTTGGCAGCAGCTGAAAGTGAAAAGAAGAGCTGCCACAGGATGGACTTTTTGAAAAGCTGATAAAATGGGGATTTTGGAAATTTTGCCCTGGGAATATCATTGCGTTAAACGTGAGTTTTGCGAAGTCCACCTTCTGGAAGTGGTGAAAAGTTTTTCATAAGTCGGCGCGGATCCGAGACAACGGATTTTATTTGCACCACCCTTTTAGGGTCCCGATCAGGTCCCTGAAGAGCTGCCCCGGATGATTAAAAACCAAGAGCAAGATTCGCCTATGTACGTACACGGCAACTTGTCTGAAATTATACCAGAATTGAAAAATGGTATTTTTAGACACCCGAAGTCGGTATTTTTTTATCGTGAAAGGCGGTAGTGATTTTGTGAAAGTTGGTATTTTTATTTCTGAAAGATGGTATTTTTTTACTATTTTCCAATGATTGTAAAATACCTTCTTTGAACTTCTGGAAGTGGCAGGGG
>NZ_AUJZ01000049.1:0-1888 GCF_000424485.1 Butyrivibrio sp. WCD2001
TCTTTAAGAACCTGCACCTGGAGCTTCCGCAGATAAAGACACCACACTTTAAGTTTACTAACTGGTCTCCAAATCCGGTTGATTGGGTATCCAAGGGATTTCCTTCTATCGAAATTGAATGGTACAGGAAGGCTATGGGCAATGGAATGATCCTCAATGGACCTACAATATTTGGTTATTCCGGCGGTAAGTTCCTTGGAGGTGGAGAAGCAGGAAGTGAAACTGTTGTAGGTACAGCATCACTCATGTCGATGATACAGAAAGCTACAGGAGGCGGGATCAATCCTGCTGACATCTATGATGCAGTAAGGGAAGGAGCCTCCAACGCTGAGATAATCATAAACCTTGATAACAGGGAGATGGGAAGAAGCCTTAGGAAGATGGGAGTGGTATTCGTATGATCGAAGTTAAGTATGTGAACTCGGAAGGAAAGGCATTTATTCTCACTTCGGACGGAGAAAGGCTGAGACTCAGGAAGGGGAATCTGCATAAGTATTCCTGGGTGGCAGAGACGATAGAGTACAAGTATGGGGATCAGGTACAGGATTTTACGAAGCAGGCTATATCATATGACTTGGAGTTCATAGTGAGAGGTAATCCCTTGGAGAGAAAGGAATGCCTTAAGAATTTTCATAATGCATCTGAGCATGACATTATGGTGAATGAAAGAGGAAAGCTTTGGTTTGGAGAATACTCTATAGAATGTTTTATACTTGCATCTGATACTCAGCCGGATGAGAAAAATGACAATGTTACTATCAATTCCGTGACAGCATATTGCCCATATCCGTTCTGGATGAGAGAGACAGTTCTATCGTTTATGAGTCATGGAAAAAATGGACTTATGGACGCCTATGATTATGCCTTTGATTATGGCGATTTTGATTATGGAGTAGAAGGATATCGTGCTTTTACAGGAATTGATTCAACAGTTCCTCTAGAATTTAGGCTTATCGTATATGGCCCTGTTTCGGATCCTCAAATAGTTATAAACGGGCACCTTTATGAAGTTGATGTGGATATTGCTCAGTACGGCTATCTTACAATCTCTTCCTTAGAAAAATCTGATCAGGAGAAGTCGTGTATTCTTACATATCCATCAGGTAAGAGCATAAGTGTCCTAAACGCGAGAAACCGCGATAGTTATATTTTTAAGCCTATAACAAGCGGAGAATTAAATGTTTCATCTGAGCAGGAGGTGAAGTTTGACCTAGTTATTATTGAAAGAAGGAGTGAGCCGCTATGGATCTGATATATGGGAATGTTAAAGACGGGAAAATTGAAGATATTGGAATCCTTAGCAATTATACGTTAGATCTTTCATTTGGGAAAAACGATAATGATTTCTCTTTGGTAGTGCCTGATGAGGCAACCCGCCTTTATGAAGATCAGGTGATATACGTTGAAGGAACTGAGTTCGGTGGAATAATAGACCACATCGAAGTGGATACTGAAAAAAGAAGGCTGACATATAGCGGACGGACATGGCATGGGATACTAGAGAATAAGGTCATGTATCCATTTGCCAGTGATGACTATCTTTACTATAACGGGGAGGCCAATGCTGTTATCGCACAGATTCTGGAAAGGCTTAATCTTTCTCCGGGAAAGGCAAATGAACTGATGAAAGCGCCTAAGGCTGGCGTCATCAAGTCATCCAATGAGAACTCCGGTATCATGATTTCCGGCTACAGGGTGAGCAGTGAAAGCGGCAATTATGCTAAGGGATATTCACTTATAAGGGATATGCTCAGCGAGTTTGATGCGAAGCCGCTGATAGTTGACGGTGTGATAAAAGCTGTTCCACTAGTCGACTATTCCAATGATTATGATTTTCTTGCCCAGACTGACCAATTCAGGGCAAAGAGGAAATACAACTCATTGAACC
>NZ_AUJZ01000050.1:0-1824 GCF_000424485.1 Butyrivibrio sp. WCD2001
ACCTAAAGTCCCGTCATTTTATACCAAGGTTTGATCATGTCGGGGCATCGACTCCAATGAGCTTATAGAGCTCACGCTGTTTTGCAGTTACCTCAGACAGATGATGCGCCTTGCCAGGCTGCTGGTAATACTCAATTGTATCTAGCTCGTCCAGCAGTGACTGTATTGTATAGTTGCTGAACAGGCCGTTCTCATCCATCTGCTTTTTGATATAAGACACCATCTGAAGCGCTATGAACTGGACAAACAGCTTGCCTTCGAAGTTTTCCTCGGAAGCGACTGACATCCGCCGCATTGAAAGCCTCTCCTTGAGGTTGCCGAAGGACTTCTCAATCAGATCCTTCAGACGGTATATGCGCAGTGCTTCCACCGGATCCTTGATCCCGTTGGTCATAAGTACAAAGTATCCATAGTTCTTTTCGGCTTTACGGATAGCATCTTCCTTGAAGCTATAGACTTTGCCTCTTACAGGTGTCTCGTGTATTGTAAAGTACTTCTGATACAGCTTTTCATCAGCAGGATCAGGAGTGCCGTTTACCAGGTTGTTTTCAAGACGGTCAAGCATTGCATTAAACCTCGTCTTGTCATCAGTAGCCTTCTGGTCATTATAGTAGAAGTGGAGATAAATGCGCTTTTTATCAGTTATGATTTCTCCGCTGCGGACCTTTTCTTCTGTATAGGTCCACTCTTCTTTAAATGACATGACATATAGCTTTAACTCTGAATTATAGTTATAGCGGGTAACGAAATCCGCACGGACCTTATCAAGCCTGTCGCTCACTTTGCTCAGTGACAGCTTTGCACCAATAAGGAACTTGTGGTGGTGCTTCATGAGGTCGTTGATGTTTTTCTCACTGTAGAAGCCTCTGTCCATGACAAGCTTGAGCTTGTCGAGTTTGAGGAAATCAACATCCTTAATGAGATTCTCAATAGTCTTAACATCCGTGATGTTGCCTGCAAGCTTTCTGTAGTATACAGGAAGCATTGATTCCTCTCCATACAGGAGCGCAAGGTTTATCTGCGGAAGGGAATCGCCTTCTTTGTTCTTTCCATACTTGGCCTGCTTTATAAGCGTTGAGTATGAAGAGATAGATGTTGTATCAAAAGCGAGGTATTCGTTCATGCCGTGGCGCTTGGCCTGGTACTTGAAGTAAGCCATCTTGGTTTCTTCAGTTATGAGGCCGAAGAGTTCACTGCTTCTCTGCGAAGGAATGTCTTTGCCATATGGATGCCTGTGAGTTATGCCCCATTTATGGAACCTGTACATGGGCTGGCCTTCCTCAAGAACAAGGTAATAAGCCAGTGACAGGATCTGTGGCGCAAGATCACCAAAGCACTTGCCAAGATCAGCAGCAATGCCCGTCTTGCTGCATATCTCATTCAAAAGATATGTGGATCCATAGAACTGGCGGAGGCAAATATCAGTAGGAACCGGCCCGGTCTTAGGTGCTGTAAGGCTCTGCTCATACTCAGCTTTGAGACGGTGAAAGGTTTTGTTTGGAGTAAATGTTTCTCCATCATACTTGCCGATGTACTCGCGTTTATGGTCAGCGCACTGTTTTTCGGCATTCCAGAAAGGCTTGTCGATATAGGCATAACCATTCTGACACCTTACTTTGCTTGTGATCCAAGGCTCGTTAATCTTCAGTTCCATACCATCACCTCCTTGGTATAATTATACCAAGGAATTAACGGAATTGAAAGCAAAATGTGCTATTTTGATACAATATTTTGTGGCTGCAAAGCCAGTAAACACAAGGCTTTGAGAAAACAAATCAAGCGGATTTATACCTTAACCTTGGTATAAATTCACGGGAGCTTAGG
>NZ_AUJZ01000051.1:0-1804 GCF_000424485.1 Butyrivibrio sp. WCD2001
GTCTCAGCAGAAAGCATATCGCAGTTCATCCTTCCACACAGATAAGCGGCGTGATTTTCCATGAAATCCCCCATCTGTTATGAAGTGACCTCCTGTCAAGAGTAAAATTCGAGGAAATCACAACAATCTTTTCCTTTCTTAAGTTTGAACACTAGGTACAGAGGCAGAGCCTCAGATCTAACAGTCCCCGGCCTTGGCCACTCTGTTATACGTGGATTGGTTACCAACAGGTCAATGGTCCGCCGTGAATCTTGCTGTCTCATAGCGTGAATCAAAATATTTAAAATATAATGTCAACAGAGATGGGTCGCAAATAATTCGAACCATAGAATGCTCTAAAGCCCTGCCTCCGTATCCAGTGTTTGTTTTGTTATGCAGATGAAATCTGATAACATCAGTTTCATCTGCTTGATTACTACATTTGATATTTAGATGATTCTGTCATAGGCCTTGCCGCGTTAGCGGTGCGAAGCAGCCTTGACTGAATCAGATAAATGTCATATCAAGAAATATGATTTGTTGCCATTCCCCACATAAAACATGCAAGTTCTCTTGCCACTGCAGTTGTCGCAACATTTCTGTTAATACATCTTTTCAAGGTCATATGATAAAATCTTTTTCTTAATCGCTCATTGGCTTTATCTGCATAAGCAATTACTTCTGGATTGCATCCCTTTTGCCTTTGTTTTAAAGCAATGGACTTATGGCCGATATTGCCTCTCGTATAGCTCTGGGCAGCTTCTACCATCAAACGTCGCAAGTGACTATTTCCAGCCTTGGTAATACTATAGCGATTTACATCACCACCACTGGAATCCTCACTTGGTACAAGTCCTAAGAACCCAGCAAATTTAGTTGCTTTTTCAAACCTGTCAAAATCGCCAATCTCAACAATCATTGATAATGCTGTGTGGGTCTTAACCCCAAGGAAGCATCCCATATTCTTGACTTTTTCTTTATATTTGTCTCTATTTGCTAATTCTTCTATCTTTTTATCAAGTCTTTCTATTTTTTCGGTAAGATAATCAAAAGTTATCAAATACTCTGATAGTGTCTCTTTAGCAAGCCCTGTTAAATCAAGATTTCTCAGCCATTCAAGGTGAGCTATCGTCCAGTATGTCTTTCCGCCTTCAAATTTCTTTCCTGATCTCAAAACAAACGCGAGAATCTGCTGCTTGATCTTTTTAAGCATTTGTTTTTGATCATCCCTCATTCGTATATATTCTTTAATCTCATTGTCTTCAGCATCTGGAACATATACTTCACTATAAGTGTGAAAAGCAAGGCATCTTGCGATATTCGCAGCATCTCTTTTGTCAGTTTTTACACGATTTGTATTAGTAATTGCCATGGTCGTAGGAGCAAGGATTTTACAGTCGACTTCATGATCATTCAGCTGATGATACAAAGAATATCCCAAACATCCAGCTTCATACCCACAAACAAAAGTTACTTCTCCATCATAGCGTTTACGTACCTGTTCCATATATTTCAGGATAAGTTTATAGTCTGCAGGTATGGTCTGCTTATACTCAACCTTATCGGTATCATAAGAATAGCAGCATAAAGTGTAGCTCTCTTTGTGGACATCCATTCCGATATAAACTATAGTATTCATATGTGGCCTCCTATTGTATGCGGTAATCCCTGTTACCATTAATCTCAACAATTAATAGCTTACAGGTAAATCCACGAACCTACAATCTGGAGGTCACTTCATATTGTCTCATCGGTTATCACTTTTTTCCTGTATTTAGTGACAAAAATGATATGATAGGTAAGCAGGTAAACTGAATGTGAACCT
>NZ_AUJZ01000052.1:0-1717 GCF_000424485.1 Butyrivibrio sp. WCD2001
CATTACGGAATGTATTTTTTGAAAGCCATGCAATTTAACTTAGAAAAAATCTGGTTTTAGGCGCACTTGAATAAAGCTAAAACATTATTAAGTTGGTAAGTCCTATGCTATAAGAGGCTTAAGGCTTCTGATGTATTCATGATGATGAATCTTGTCGGCAAGCACAACGGAGATAAGCTGTGTGATACCAGCAAGTATCAAGTCAGCATGCAGAGTTTTCTCGTTTCGTGTACGACGATTTGCTAAGCAAAAGTTATCCTTCATGTGATTGATTTCTCGCTCAACAGTGGTCCTGATTTTATAGGTATTATCCCATTCCTCAGTTCCGCGAAGAACACCGGGATAGGCACGAAGATTCTTTTCGGGATATATGTGTATCATTCGCCCGCAAGGTGACTCGGTGCATGGTTTGCTACATTGACACTCACGATGGCATTTACGTGTGTTTTTGTCATAGACATATTTGATTTTTGGACATACAAATTTGTAGCGCACAAGACCATTCTTCCTTTTGGAAGAACTCTCATATTTCATAGGGAGTGAATCATCGTTAGGACAGCATGGGATGCCATCAGCATTAACTTTACAATCCGGATATTTTATGCCGGATCTGGCGTTAAGCGGTATATATGCCTTTGAGAAGTGTTTGCCATCGCCAAATGTATCACCTGTGAGTAGCTGGCGATACAGGAGTGCAGAATCAAATGCAGCATCGCCAAGAAATGTTTTGGGATTAATGAGTGGGTGTTTTTCAAAGAAATCTTTAAGCGTTGGGATGAGTAGTTTTGCATCATGAACGCATTTATCTTCATCAGGAGAAGAGGATTTCTTTTCAACGACTATATCCGGATGTGAAGACATAAAATCCTTGTTATAGAAGGATATGTGACGGACAACCCCAAGGCCATTTGTAACAATACCAAACTTGAAGACATAACAGAAATGGCCATTTATGTATAACTGCTTGATTTCTGGATTTGCGGAAGCATGCGAAGGCATGGAACTGTATGCAGCTTTATATGGATCATAGGATTTATCAAATCCCATGGCTTTAGCATAAGCCCGGAGCTGTTTAATAACCCGATTGGCGTATTTGGGATTGTTTTCTATAACATAAGCTTCAATGCCAGATGAATCAAAGATGGACATGTCTGCTTTGGTAGAATCAATCTCTTGGCAGATGGGTTCAGTAACATCAACAAGCTTGTCAAAAACAAGCTGTAGATCATCAAGGAAATCCTGTTTAAAGCGGGTAATCTTGGAAGCGTCTGGAACTTTTGTGAAACCACAAAATTCACGAAGCGGTTTTGAGTAAGCGAGAAACGTTAAGAGAAGCTGATCTGTTGGAATAGTGAAGATGCGCTGAATTATCAATGCCCAAAGCATTGCTTTTAGAGGGTATTTACGGGCTCTGCCCGTTGATGCATAGAAGTGATTTCTAAAAGAAATCGGAATAATTTCATCAAGGTCGATATGTGTTTCTAATAGAGACAGGAAAGCAGGTTTGTCATTTTCAAGTTTATCTTGGCAATCTGCAAAGATATCAGCCAAAGAAAGCTGTTTGTATGGTATCATATATATCAGAATAACTCCTTTCTTGGTGTTGGTCAGTGGTTTCTTGTCAATTCTATTGTACCATATCCGGTGAGGGGTTATTCATTTTTATTGCTAGAAAAATGCCGTATTTATGCGGCTTTTGGCGTTTCGCAAACGCCTA
>NZ_AUJZ01000053.1:0-1638 GCF_000424485.1 Butyrivibrio sp. WCD2001
AGGGTTCTTCAATGGCTGAGTAAAGTTTTAATGTTGTTCGAGGTGCTTCTCCAGGCACCATATTTTCTATATCTTTCATGCATCGGCATGTGTAGCTGTTGCACTCAAACATCGTATTAGTAATAATTTTTGAAAGATTTTTTTCCATTTTCTCTTAAATTCCTTCCCTAAGAAAAAAAGAATAATAGTTCAAATAATGACAAAACCCCTTATTTTTGTTGCTTAACGGTCAGAGTATTTGTAATTACTTTGGCTCATTATACACGAAAATAAGGGGTGCTTCAATAATTAACCATTACATAGACGGCACAAGACAAGGGTTATTGTCTGGAATTATATTATTTCGATGTTTCAAATATACTACCATCATACAGAAATCAGTGAAGGAGGATGAACAATGAATAAAGTTGATTGGGAAATAAATATTGATGATCTTGCCTCAAGGGTGGCGGAGAAATTCGGAGGAGATGTTGTGGCATCCGTATTTCAGAGAGTAGGAGCTACATGCTTTGAGAATCTGAATCCAGAGTATTACAAAGAAGTTTTTAGCGATTTGATGCTGATGGATGACTAATCCTCATCCATCAACACCAGAATAAGCAACATTGTTGGCTTCATGCTTAATTTTGAGAGCTGGTGGAAGTTTATTTTGAGAAGCATTCTCCACAAGGATGTCTCGAATGTTGGTTGTAATCAGATAAGTGTTGATTTCAATCTGTTCACGATCTTTTGCAGCCCACAATTCATATTGATCCATATCACCGGGTTCAGTGTCTTCATTGACATAATCTTCCGGATTAACCCCAAAGCCATCATCACAAAGGATTTTTGTATATATGTGTTCAAGAACCGCTGCATTGAGCTTGTGATGTTTGCTACCGGTAAGAATTTCATCAATAAGGTAGAGACCATAGGATTGGTAATACTTGTGAGATAGCCAGTTTTCTTCCAGTTCCCGTATTTCTTCCCAATCCGGATGCTCTCGGAGGTTCTCGCAGTATTCGTGAAGCTGCTCCAATGCTTCTGCTGATAGTCCGGTGTACCTATGGGCATCGGTGATGTCATGAGTTCGCTGGTCGATTCTGCCAAGAAGATAATCAGCATCGCAGTCCAAGAGATCGCAGATATTGGCAAGTACATCTGCGGATGGAGCTGATTTTCCCTGTTCCCATGATTGGACGGTACCAAACATGTTGTGATCTCTGGTCTTCTTGATATCGCGAATCATGCCAAATTGCTTCATATAAGCATCGGCAAATGCCTGTTGGCTTGAATATTTACGTCTTCGGCACTCCTGAAGGCGCTCACTAAATATAGTTGTATTCATTAAATGCTCCTTTGCGAAAGAAAAGTATGAAGTATACATATAACACTATGCATTATAACTGACGTACCATAGCAATGCAATGAAAGCTTGAACATTGAGTTCATATCACTATGGAATAGCGGTATGAACTGGGTGTTCAGGCAACCAAATAAATAAAACTCCGCCCTGCGAAGTTCTCGAGATTACCAGAGCGGTGGATCATAAGGAATCCTATAACAGATTAAAGTCTGTTTCAGAAGATTCGATGACCACCGTTTTTCTCGGCATGCTTTTTGGGGTAACCAGCGCCGATGAGGTCATCAGATCCATCG
>NZ_AUJZ01000054.1:0-1593 GCF_000424485.1 Butyrivibrio sp. WCD2001
TAAAAAAGTGCCTACGGCACCTCAACTCCCCTGCCCCTCAATCATGAGGGGTGGGGTTGTTTTTTGCCTCAACTCATTCATAATGATTTTATGAAACGAAATACTCTACAAGATCTGTTCCGCGATCATTATGAAGAAATTCAATATACTCTTCATCCCCGCAAGACCGAAATAGAAAACATCGATAAGATGATCAATTGCGGGGATCCTGCTTATGGCGGCGCCATGTACGGCTGCCCTGATTGTGGTACTCTCAAATTTATTCCCTTTCGTTGTCATTCAAGATTCTGCCCTACATGCGGTGCCATGTATTCACAGAAACGTGCTCAGGCTATGTCATTTAAGCTCATAAACTGTCAGCACCGACACTGCGTATTCACCATTTCGAAAGAATTACGTCATTACTTTCTCGAAGACCGCAACCTTCTTAACTGTCTTTTCGAAGCTGTCAGCAGTGTTATTAATCGTATGTTCTACAAAATCAACAAAAGTCAGAACTTCACACCTGGTTACATTCTGGTTCTTCATACATTTGGTCGTCCTTTAGAATGGAATCCTCATATCCACTGCCTCATATCTGAAGGTGGTGTAGGAGACACCGGCTTTTGGCGCAAAGTCAATCACTTTAATTACCACTACTTGCGCCATGCTTTTCAAACAGCTCTGCTTAATCTAATGGAAGCCCGTATTACTGATCCCAAGAAGAAAGCATTGTTCAAAAAAGAAAAAGCCTACTCATACAAAAATCAAAAAGATGGTTTCTATATCTACGCAAAACCCACCCTTGCTGACAGGCACACAGTGGCTAAATATATAGGTCGCTACCTTGGTCGTCCAGTAATCGGCCTCTCAAGGATTGACTCTTATGATAAAGAGCATGATACTGTCACTTTCCACTACAACAGACATGAGGACGAAGTCCTTGTCACCGAGACCATACCTTCAATAGAATTCATAAAACGTCTTATCCAACACATACCTGAAAAGGAATTTAAGATGATCCGTTACTATGGTGTATATGGTCGCCATAGGGAATCAGACAAAAAACTCAACCGACTGATTCATCCTTCTAAAAAACCATTCTTTAAGTCATTCCTGCAATGGCGCTCAGGTATCCTGTCAGCATTCGGGTATGATCCATTGAGTTGTCCCAAATGCAATAGCACCATGAAATTTCTCGAATTGCGCTTTAACCGCAAGCGTGTTTCTCTCGAAGACTTATATGAAAAGGCAATGGGAAAATGCCGTCCCAAGAGCAGAGCTCCATCTCCAAAAATCGGCAGTGTTCCCTCGTATTCCTGTGCATGATAAAATCATGCTACAGGAGGAACAGCCATGGCTAGTAAAGAACTAATAGCAAAGCTTAGAGAGAAATACATCCAAAATCCGCCGGAAGGCATGTCGGCGAACGAAATCCGCGAGATGGATGATGAAGACCTTCTCGACATGGATTACTTTATGCATGAAGATGATGAATTCTTTGACGAGGTAGATTGGTAATTTAAAACCAACATACCTCCGCTTTGCGTGGCCCGGTCTTGTCCGGGCCTTTTAATTCAAGGTTTTGCCGCAAGGCGAAATTTCCTATTAAAT
>NZ_AUJZ01000055.1:0-1401 GCF_000424485.1 Butyrivibrio sp. WCD2001
GTCTCCCACCTATCCTGTACATACAGTACCGAATCCCAGTATCAACCTGGAGTAAAGCTCCATGGGGTCTTTCCGTCCTGGCGCGGGTAACCAGCATCTTCACTGGTACTTCAATTTCACCGGGTGCATTGCCGAGACAGTGCTCAAATCATTACGCCTTTCGTGCGGGTCGGAACTTACCCGACAAGGAATTTCGCTACCTTAGGACCGTTATAGTTACGGCCGCCGTTTACTGGGGCTTAAATTCAAAGCTTCGCTTGCGCTAACCTCTCCTCTTAACCTTCCAGCACCGGGCAGGCGTCAGCCCATATACCTCACCTTTCGGTTTCGCATAGACCTGTGTTTTTGCTAAACAGTTGCTTGAGCCTCTTCTCTGCGGCCTGCTCTCGCAGGCTCCCCTTATCCCGAAGTTACGGGGACATTTTGCCGAGTTCCTTAACAATGCTTCTCCCGCCGGCCTTAGGATTCTCTCCTCATCCACCTGTGTCGGTTTACGGTACGGGCTTGTGCTACACAATAGCGGCTTTTCTTGGCAGTACGTCCATGTGCTTCGCTACTTTCAGTTCGCTCCCCCTTGCGGGACCGGTCTTTCCTTTCCCGGCTCACACTTTTGTCCTGCGTCCCCGCAGTTCTGATAACACAAGGTGCAGGAATATCAACCTGCTGTCCATCGACTACGCCTTCAGGCCTCGCCTTAGGTCCCGACTTCCCCAGGGCAGATCAGCTTTACCCTGGAATCCTTGGATATTCGGCCTGGAGGATTCTCACCTCCATCTCGCTACTCATTCCGGCATTCTCTCTTTACAGCGCTCCAACGCTCCTTTCGGTACGCCTTCGACGCTGCTGTAAATGCTCCCCTACCGATCAGCATCACCCGTAGATGATACCGATCCCCAGGCTTCGGTGTCGTGTTTCAGCCCCGGTAATTTTCGGCGCAGGACCTCTCGGCTAGTGAGCTATTACGCACTCTTTGAATGTGTGGCTGCTTCTGAGCCAACATCCTAGCTGTCTGTGAAATCCCACATCCTTTTCCACTTAACACGTACTTTGGGACCTTAGCCGTGGATCTGGGCTCTTTCCCTTTTGACTGTCCAACTTATCTCGTACAGTCTGACTCCTGTTCTTATCCTTGCTGGCATTCGGAGTTTGATAATCTTTGGTAAGCGGTGAAGCCCCCGCGGATATTCAGTGCTCTACCTCCAGAAGGAATGATACAGGGCTAGCCCTAAAGCTATTTCGGGGAGAACCAGCTATCTCCGAGTTCGATTGGAATTTCTCCCCTATCCACACGTCATCTCCACCCTTTTCAACGGATGTGAGTTCGGACCTCCACAGCCTTTTACGGCCGCTTCATCCTGCACATGGATAGATCACCCGGTTTCGGGTCTATGTTATGTGACT
>NZ_AUJZ01000056.1:0-1214 GCF_000424485.1 Butyrivibrio sp. WCD2001
CTGTCCGTTCGCCTGCTGTTGGAATATATCTCCGTCCTGAAGCAGCTGGGCGTTTATCTTGTCATTCATAAGCCCGTAGCTTGTAATATCCCCTAAAGGGTTACGCCTAAAGCGCTTCACTTCTAAAGGCTGCTGCCCGTCGGTTATTTCCGCATTGTCTGTAAGGCCGCTTGCTTCTACTGCTTCTATAATTGCTTCCAGAAGTTCCCTTAAGGTGTCTTTGCTGTCTCTAAGAGCCTCTACATGCAAATAAAGTTCGTCTTTAAGCGCCTGTGTTGCATAGTTGGCATTTAATATTAGTTTGTCGCCCTTAAGCGTGCCTATTCCCATGTTTTTAAGCGCATCTGCGCTAGCCTCTTTGTACTGCCGCCTAGTTATCCTGTGTATGTCTTCCAGTAATACGGGCAATTGCTCTTTTGCATGGTTTATTATTGCACTTGCGCCGCCCTGGGCGATTTCTTCAAATCGTTTGCGCTGGATCTTGTCCAGAAAGACGTCAAGTTCTTCCTGCATGTTGTCCATAGCAGCCTGGTATTTTACTTGCTGGCTTAGCCACTCTTCCTTATTGTCCCTTGCTGCAGCCATAGCAGCCCTTAATGCTTCAAGTTCCGGCTGATATCCGTCTATTATTGCCTGTGACTGTAGTTTTTCTTCAACTGTTAATTCAATCATCATATTATTCACCTTTCTTAGTGTTCATGCCTTCACGCAATCCCAACAAAAAAGCATCTACACAAGCTTCAAATAATTTATCGTGCTGTGTTGGTGATATTTCGCTCTCTTCTGCCTTTTTAATTATCCGGGCTATTTCCTTCCTGTGTTTGAAAAATGGTGCCGAATCCATTTCCCCTATCATTTCCAGATTGTAAGTCTCATATGCACTTGTTGTCTTTTTCATATTTGTACCCTTTCTTCCATTGTGGAATAGTGCGGGCTTTTCTGCTATGATGTTGCATAGCATAAAGCCTTGTTGTTGGTTGCAGCATATCCTTGTTATTGGTTACTGCATAGCCTTGTTATTGGTTACTGCATAGCCTGTTAGCGTGTTGTGTCCTTGCTGGGTGTTTATGCTGTCCTGTGGGGGCTGTTTCGTTTTGCTGGCGGTACAGTCCCCCTTTTTATACCTATAGGCATTTAAGCCTAAGTGTATACTATGATTTTACTCTTAAACGCTCCTACTGTTCTCTAAGAAGTCCTGTAGGTCTTTTTCTGTT
>NZ_AUJZ01000057.1:0-1210 GCF_000424485.1 Butyrivibrio sp. WCD2001
GACGAGAAAAGGCAAGACAAGGGGGCTGGAATGGCTCAAAGCCACCCTATGGGTATGCATTGAATGATGGAAACATGGTAGTTATTCCGGAAGAGGCCGAACATATAAAGCTGATATTTGATAAATACGTTAATTCAAATTTGGGCTTCATAGGAGTGGCACGGTGGATGAACGAGCATGGATATGTAAAGAATATAGGTACACATAATGGCCTAAGCGTTTTTACAGATCGGTTTGTTCAGCTGGTAATAACAAATTATGCATATTGCGGGAAAATAGCATATGGGAAACGTAAAACGGTGCTTAAAGAAGGTTCTGAAGAAGAATATCATATTATTGAGACAGATGATTTTCCTGTGTATGAAGGTAAACAAGAAGCTATTGTTTCTGTAGAAGTATGGGAAGCTGCACAAGCGAAAAGAATTGCAAAACAAGGGACTAGAGAACCTATTGATAAAGATCATCAATACATCTTTTCAGCACTTATTAAGTGTCCTGTTTGTGGAAAATCATTGTATGGTGTGCCTATGAGATCAAAAAAGAGAAAGGATGGAACACCATATCCAACATATTATGGTTATGCATGTAGATCTAAGCAGCATATTAATGGGGTAACATGCAATTATGGACAGATATCTAGTAGAATAATAGATGATGCTATGAGAGATATTATTTTAAAAATTGTGAATGCCGATAATTTTGGTACGATGATGTCTGAACTGGTGGGAAATCACTTGGATTCAGATGAGATTGAGCGGGAACTCAATACATCAATAAAAGCTCACAGACAGGCTTTGGGTTTACAAAGGAAACTTGAGAATGAATTAGATAACTTGGATGTTACTGATAAGCATTATGATCGTAAATATGAAAGCTTGAATAGAAGACTTGATGATGCATTTGAAGCTATTGAAACTACTGAAAAGAATATGCATGATTGTGAGGCTAGAATCGAGTCGATAAAAAAACAAATGCTTACCAAAGATAGTATCTATGAATCGTTAAAACTCTTTGATAAATTGTATGATAAGATGAACGATTTTGAAAAGAAAGCCTTTGTTAATTCATTCATCGATAGCATAGAGTTATATCCAGACAAAAAGAGAAAAAATGGTTGTCCAATAAAGACAATCCATTTCAAGTTCCCTGTTTCATATAATGGCGAGACGGTTTATGATGTTTCACCACCTTTATTTGCTACTGATGAGAC
>NZ_AUJZ01000058.1:0-1169 GCF_000424485.1 Butyrivibrio sp. WCD2001
CATATGAGTCTCCCGGTAACAGGATCAACAGAAGCAGATCCATAGGCACGTTTATCGTCTCCATAATCAAGATATGTTACATCTGTGAGCCTCACTTCGTTTGGTCTGTGAAGCCTGAATCTTCGCATTATAAGATTAGCCTTTCGGTTCCTTTCGATAAGCTCTTTCATGGCCTTTCTGTTCCTGCTCGGATGTCGTATGTTTGTCCTTATACCGTATTTATTCATAAGTCTGCGAATGCGATACATACTGAAATACTGCCCAGTAACTCTTGGCATCAGCATATATATCTGACGTATACCTTTTTCAAAGTTCTTATAATCTATAACACTCCTAATAGCAGCTATGTCTTCTACATCCTGTGCAGCTTTTCTTATGCTTCCCATCCCATAATTCTCGTCATTTAAAAGTGCATAGAATCGACTCTTTGATATTTTCATTATTTCGAGGATCTTTTTACATGAATAGTATCCCCACGGATCCCGTGGCAGTTGAGATATCCATCTACAAACCCTTCTTTGATCATCGCGTTTCATCTGCCCGAATACCTTACCTATCCCATAAAGTCCTTCCTTCATTGCCTTATGCATTTCCAGGGCACGCCTCCGCTGTATTACCAGGATGCTTTCATCTGCTGCAAAATCTGTGGTCTTGGTAGGTTCCCACATTTTCATGGCGGAATTTATCCTCATCCGACTTTCTTCATTTACCTGTTCTTCTTCAATTCCATAGATTTCAAAGACCTTTGACAGAGACACGGGCATAATACAGGCTTCATTATAGAAAGCATCGGTCAAATATACATTGCCACGGTTAACAAACTTAACATATGGATGCTCAATAAGGCTTACAGAATCTATATACTCATTACGCATCACCTTATGACCACTTTCTGATAAAAAGTGTTCTGCGGCAAGCTCTGAAGCAAACTCATTAGATAGTTTGCGAATCCTGGTACATCCTACATCCAGCGGGTCAAGCCCGACACAGCGCATCCCCTCCTCCACAGATATAGTCGGATACATTTTCTTTAAATGTTCCCTAAATTCAGGGACAATGCTAAGTCCCCGTCCTGTATTTGTCCTGAAAAAAAATCCTGAAATTACCAGCGGATTAGTTTCTGTGAACTCAGGATCTATTTCAGGTAAATACTGCTTTTGAAAGGGATA
>NZ_AUJZ01000059.1:0-1119 GCF_000424485.1 Butyrivibrio sp. WCD2001
ACAGACTACAACACGCCCCCGTTCGGCCAGAATTCCAAGTCTGCAGGTGACAGACTTCTGTTTTGTGTTCTGCTTCCACAATGTATTCAATTTCTTAATAACATTATACTGTAAAACTCTTTTACAAACAAGCTGTAAACACACTATTTATGCTGTTTTCGGGCTCTTTTTATGGGCTCCGGTAAAAAAAAGTGGGCTGTCTGGATTCCCGAAGCTGTCGCAACGGCACGCGAACTGACGTTCTATGCAAACAAAGCACTTTTTCTAGGTGCAAAAACCCTTTTGGCAGCACTCCTAAAAATCGTATGTCAAACATTGAAAAAAATCGTATGTCAAAGACATTTCCGGCAAAAAATCCGCCAAAAAATCAATCGTATGTCAAAGTGATGTCAAACATTGGCCAAAAACTGCAAAAAGTCCAGTAAATAAGCGGGTATTGCATAGGGTAAAATTTGCCGACTTATTATGAATTGCTTCGCCGGATCCTGTGCGCTGGTTCCCTGTGGCAGCTCCTATTTTTTTCAGCACTATGATTTTATGGTTCCAGATTGGAAAAAGCTCCTTTGCAGCTCTTCCAGATATTCCACCTTTGGCATGCTCAAAATTACCTCAAAACAACCTCAAAACAACAGAATATTTTTCTCTCTTCTGGTGTATGTTCATGTGTATGTTCAATTTCCCTTAAGGTGTATGTTGGGGTGTATGTTCAATCGTTTTTGGCTCTTCAGGAACCATTTTTTAAGGGTGTATGTTCAGGTAAAGCCAAACTTTTTTCTAAAGACTGGCAAGCCTTGCCCCGTATGGCTCCCACGCGTTTCAGTTTTCGGGACTTTACTGTCTGTAGAATCCCATAAAGGAAGCCCGGACACTGCCAGAATTATTTTTTCTGATTTATGCCCGGACTTTTACACTTTAATTTTTCTGCTTATTTACTTTTGAAGGTGGTTAACTCTTTCAGGATTCAAATATTTAATCTGATTCTGATTTTTTCAATTTCCCATCTGATTCAGTTCTAATTTGTTTCGGGTTCTGTCCAGCTCCCACCCTTTCAAAATTTCCCCGGTGTTGCAGTTCCCATTTGATTCTGAGCAGGACCTTCCAGCACTTCCCCAAAGCCCT
>NZ_AUJZ01000060.1:0-1046 GCF_000424485.1 Butyrivibrio sp. WCD2001
GCGTATTATGCACCAGAATAAATAAGTCCACACCTTTAAATAAAGTGATTCAAAAACAGAATTTAGAATGCAGGTAAAGTAACAAACAACAAATAAGATCGGCATTTGTTCTTAACACTTGGTGTTATATGGTATTCAATTTGATACCAAAGATTAATTCTGACGGAACATTTGCATTTCCTGGATTTCAGGCAATTGAGTATCAAAATGGGGCGTTAATGTCGGTAAATCCTCCTTATGCATTGAGGGAAGATTATAAAAAAGAAGAAGAATTGAATCAAGTCCTAAAATATAATGCAGAAAATGGAGATAATAACACAGATCAGAAAATAAATGAAGAGGTTGAGGATACAAGATTTAACTATAGAGTTCACAAAGAATATTATAATTCAAAGAAGTTTAATGTGACTATTGACAATCAGAGAAGTACATGGTGTTTTGGGTCTGTTATCAGCAGTAGAACTGATGTGGATAAGGGATCAAGTCTCGAAAACAAAATATCTGTTCTGAATATTGAATTTGAGTCTGCACAACCATTAAAAAGCTTTAGCGAATATTATGGATATTTAAGTACGTTACTGTCGTTCATGACCTTTAGAAAATTCAGAGGATTTGAAAGCATAAAGCTTATGTATTTGGATGATAAGATAGGATACATACCTTTTGCAGATTGCTATGTAAGAACCAGTGAAGGGTCAAGAGTGGAGGAGAATGGAAGTGTTTCAAGTGATTTTGATAATGCAAAAATAAAAGGCTATGAATCACCAAGAAGTTCCATGAACTCTCTTTCTGTACACTTGCTAACAAATGATGTGTTTCAGAATATGCTTAATGGTGTAGTAAGTAAAGATAAGAAAAAAACAAAACTTCCTATATCATTTATACCGACAAATTCAAGAGATGCTGGATATATAACTTATGATAAGATAAGGAACGTATGTACGGATTTAGACCTAAAGTCCCGTCATTTTATACCAAGGTTTGATCATGTCGGGGCATCGACTCCAATGAGCTTATAGAGCTCACGCTGTTTTGCAGTTACCTCA